>NZ_JBHVGB010000121.1:0-18409 GCF_042801335.1 Nocardioides sp. NPDC057577
GCCATTGTGGCAGCGGGCCATGCGTCCGTCTGGAGGTCAGGGAGTCTGAAGCGAGACGAGCGACGCGTTGCCGCGGGAGTCGACTTTCACCACCGCGACGGCATCGCCGCCGTTGACGTCGGCCTCGATCTCCCGGGCCCGGTCCTGGGGAACGAAGAAGCTCTCGATTCCACAGCTGAGCCGCCAGCCGTCGTCGTGGCACTTCAGGAACGGGCCCTCGGCGGGTGGGTCGGCCGAGACTCCGGTCGCCTCCCAGATCTGGTCACGGCGTGCCAGCGAGACGTACGCATCCCCGCTCTCCTTCGTCGTACGTGTGCTGATGTCGGCGTAGGAGAGGTCGAGGTAGGCGCCACGGAGCGGGTCGATCGGATCGACTGGCTCGACGCGGAGCCGGATCTCCTCGCCGGTGACGCGGGCGGAGAGCTGGCCGGCGACGGCGAGGCCGACGAGGCCGAGGTTGAGGAGGCAGACGAGCGCGACGCGCGTGGGGGTGTTCATGAGAGGGCCTCACCGAGGTTGGCGGCCACGCCTCGCCGGGCGCGGTCGAAGACGAAGCCGGTGGCCAGCAGAAGCACACCGAGCATGAGGAAGAGGGTCGCGCCGGACATGATCGGCGCGAAGACCGCGAAGCTCTGCATGGTCGTGAAGACGACCAGCGCGCCGGTGGCGAGCACGACGAGCAACGTCTGGTCACGCACCGAGCCGTCGACCGCGACCGCCCCGGCGACGACGACGTAGACCGCGATGCTGACGAAGGCGGACAGCCACGCCTCGCCCGAAACCGAGCCGAGGTCGTCGACCTGCGGATCCCAGGCGACCAGGGCGAGCCCGATCGGCACGATGAGCGCCGAGGCCAGCACCTCCCACCGCGACAGCCCGTCCGTACGCGCCGCCGCGACCGCGACGAGGAGCCCTGCGATCACCAGCGCCACCAGGAGGGTCGGGCTCAACGCCAGGTCGTGATCACCGATCTGCGGGACGGCGGCGACGAAGAGGCCACCCAGGACGAGTACGCCGCCCGCGAGCCGCCACACCTGGGCGAACGCCTCCTGGCGTCGGTCGTGCAGCGCGGCCATCCCCGTGGCCACCACGCCCCCGACCAGCACCGCGAACACCCCGGCGAAGACGCTCTCGCTGCTCGCCACCACCTGCCAGTCGAACCAGATCATCGTGGTCACGATGCCGACGACCAGCGGCGCCAGGCCCTTGCTCGCGTAGGCGTAGAGAAGCGTCCCGAGCCCCCAGAGCCCGACCAGGGAGGGCTCGTACGCCGGCACCTGGAGGCTCTGCGCGGCCTGGAAGATGACGCCACCGAAGGCGATCGCCGCGATGCCGCGGAACGCGCCACGCAGCGGCCGGGGGAGTGGGAGCGCCTCCGCGGCGGCGGTGAACGCGAGCCAGACGACGACGATCCCCACGAACCGCACCAGCGGAGAGAGCGCATCGAGGTTGGTGGCCACGAGCCACAGGAGCCCGACACCCAGGAACGCGCCACCGAGGTAGGAGATCACCCGCGTCAGTGAGCCGGCGCGGGAGGCGACGTACTGTCCCGTGATCGTCTCCGCGGCGCCCTCGGTGAGGATGCCCTCGCTCACCCAGCGGGCGGTCTCGTTGTTCAGCCAGTCGAGCCGCCTCGGCGCGACGGGTCTTGCTCCAGTGTCCATACGCCCATTGCATCGGCTCGCGGGGGAGCGGCGCGTGAGCACACATACTCAACTCACCGGGGTCGAGCCCGACCCAAAAGAGAACTAATTCGATCGACTTTGATTGCCATTGCGCCGCACCAGACATATGCTTGCCGATAGGCAAGTATAAGGTGGTGGCCAGATGGTCCGACACAAGCCCGACCAGCGCCCCGCCGGGGCGCCCGACCGGGTCGGTACGTTGAAGCTGCTCGCGCCGTACCTCGGTGACAACCTGGGCCGGATCCGGGTCGCGATCGTGGTCTCGGTGATCGCGCAGACGATGCTCGGGGTCATCCCGGTGATCCAGAGCGTGATCGTGGACGACGCGATCCTGAGCCAGAAGCGGTCGCTGGGGCTGTGGATCGCGATCCTGGTCGTGGCGGTGACCGTCGGGTTCGGTCTCCAGTACCTGCGCCGCAGGCTCGGCTTCATCACCGCGGCGCGCAGCCAGCGGGATCTGCAGCGCGCGGTGCACCACCAACTCCAGCACCTCGACGGGACCGGCCGCGACCGGTTCCGCACTGGGGACGTGATGTCGCGGGCGACCAGCGACCTGACCCTGATCCAGATGTACATCCAGCACACCGGCATGCTCTGGGGCAACATCACGCTGCTGGTGGTCGCTCTGCTCGGGATGCTGCTGCTCTCGCCGCTGCTGACCGTGGTGATGCTGGTCGCCGTGCCGCTGTTCATGTTGGTCACGATCCGGTTCCGCGACCGGCTCTTCCCGGCCAGTTGGACCGATCAGCTCTACAAGGGCGCGGTTGCCGGCGTCGTGGAGGAGGCGGTCACCGGCGTACGCGTGGTCAAGGCGTTCGGCCAGGAGGCCCAGGAGCAGGAGACCCTCCAGGAGGAGGCGACCACGCTGTTCCGCTCGCGGATCCGAACCGCGCGGATGACCGCCCGCTTCGGCGCCACCATGGACGTCTTCCCGGGCCTGACCCAGATCGCCATCCTCGCCTTCGGTGGCTGGCTGGTGATGCAGGGGCAGGTCACTCTGGGCGTCTTCACGGCCTTCGCGAGCTACGTCGTGCAGCTGGTCACGCCGGTGCGGTTCCTCTCCACGATCATGGCCACCTCCCAGCAGGCCCGGGCCGGCGCGGCGCGGGTGATGGAGCTGCTGGAGTCGACCTCGGCCGTGCAGGATCACCCGTCCGCGATGGAGCTCGAGGCCGCGGAGGGCCGGATCGCGCTCGACCACGTCGACTTCGCCTACCCGGGCGGCGAGCCGGTGCTGCGTGACGTCACGCTCCGCATCGAGCCGGGGGAGCGGGTCGCCCTGGTCGGGGCCTCGGGGTCGGGGAAATCGACGCTGGCGCTGCTGCTGGCCCGCTTCTACGACCCGGTCTCCGGCACGATCACGCTCGACGGTACGGACCTGCGCGACCTGAGGCTCGACTCCGTACGCACCAACGTAGGTCTGGTCTTCGAGGAGGGCTTCCTCTTCTCCACCACCATCGGGGAGAACATCGCGTTCGGCCGGCCCGGGGCGAGTGCCGAGGAGATCGAGCACGCCGCACTCGCCGCGCACGCCCACGGCTTCGTCGCCGGGATGCCCGACGGGTACGACACGGTCGTCGGCGAGCGCGGCTTCACCCTCTCGGGCGGGCAGCGGCAGCGGATCGCCCTGGCCCGGGCCGCGCTGGCCAACCCGCGGGTGCTGGTCCTCGACGACGCGACCTCGGCGATCGACGCCCGCACCGAGCACGCCATCCACGACTCGCTCGACGAGGTGCTCTCACGGCGTACGACGATCCTGATCGCCAAGCGGCCCTCGACGCTGCAGCTCGCGGACCAGGTCGTCGTCCTCGACGAGGGCAGGGTCGTGGACCAGGGCACCACCGAGGAGCTGCTGGAGCGCTCGGAGCTCTTCCGGGAGCTGCTCACCGGACCGGACACCGACGACGTGACCCCGGACGAGGCGCCGGTGGAGAGCGTCGACCCACGGGCCTGGCCCACCGGGGTTGCCCGGGACGGCGCGGCGAAGGTCAGCGTCTTCGCCAGCGCCGCCTCGGCGAGCAGCAGCGGCACCGCCGGAGGGCCCGGGACCGACTCCTCCGCCCGGCTGGCCTCGCTGGCCACCGTCTCGCCGCAGCTGCTCGCCAAGGTCGATGCGCTGCCTCCGCTGGCCGGAGACCCGGAGGTCGACGTGGTCGCCATGCAGGCGCCGGTGGAGTCGTTCTCGATGAGGCACGTCTTCGCGCCGTACCGCCGCCCGTTGGTGCTCGCGGCCGGGCTGGTGCTCCTGGATGCGGTCAGCGGCCTGGCCGCGCCGGCACTGATCCGGTTCGGTGTCGACCACGGTGTCGTCGCCGACTCGGTGAGGACGCTGTGGCTGATCAGCGGCGTGCTGCTGGTCCTCCAAGGGGTGATCTGGGCGAACCAGCGGTTCATGACCTCCTTCACCCAGCGCACCGCGGAGCGGATGCTCTTCGGGCTGAGGGTGCGGACCTTCGCCCATCTGCAGCGACTCTCACTGGACTACTACGAGCGCAACCAGGCCGGCAAGATCATGACCCGGATGACTTCCGACGTGGAGGCCTTCTCGAACCTTCTCCAGCAGGGTCTCGTCACCGCGCTGGTCAGCCTGGTCAGCTGCCTCGGCATCGCGGTCGTGCTGGCACTCTTCAACCCCGGGCTGGCTCTCGCGGTCGCGCCCGTGCTGATCCCGCTGGTGATCACCGGATGGCTCTTCCAGAAGGCGTCCTCGCGGGCGTATCTCATAGCCCGGGAGCGGATCTCCGTCCTCTACGCCGACATGCAGGAGAGCCTCTCGGGGGTGACGGTGAGCCAGGCGTACGGCCAGCAGCCGGCCAACGAGGCCAGGTTCAGGCGGCTCTCGCAGCGCTACTTCGAGGCGCGGGCGCGTTCGTTCGAGCTGATGGCGCGGTTCTTCCCGTTCGTCGACTTCCTGGCGGGCATCGCCAAGGCGGTCGCACTGGCCGTGGGCGCGCAGCGGATCGCCGCCGGCGACGTCACCTCCGGGGTGCTGATCGCGTTCCTGCTCTACCTCGACCAGTTCTTCGCGCCGATGCGGCAGCTCTCCACGGTCTTCGACCAGTGGCTGCAGGCCGACGTGGCCGTACGCCAGCTCGACGAGCTGCTGAGCACGCCGAGCGAGACGCCGGAGGCCAAGGAGCCGATCGTGCCGGCGCGGATCCGCGGGGAGATCTCACTCGACGACGTCAGCTTCGCGTACGCCTCGACCGGGCTGACCGCGATGGACCACGTCTCGCTGACCATCCCGGCGGGCCAGGTCGTCGCCCTCGTCGGCACCACCGGCGCGGGCAAGTCGACGCTGATGAAGCTGGTCGCCCGCTTCCACGATGCCACCGACGGGGTGGTCTCGATCGACGGGACGCCGCTGAAGCGGCTGGACCTGCCCGCGTACCGGCATCAGCTCGGCTTCGTGCCGCAGGAGCCGTTCCTGTTCTCCGGCACGATCCGGTCCAACATCGCCTACGGCCGGCCCGGTGCGACCGACCTGGAGGTCGAGCGGGCCGCCAGGGAGGTGGGCGCGCACGAGTTCGTGGCGAACCTGCCGCAGGGGTATCTCGCGCCCGTCTCCGAACAGGGCCGGTCGCTCTCGGCCGGGCAACGACAGCTGCTCTCGTTGGCCCGTGCCCTGCTCGTCGACCCGGCGATCCTGCTGCTCGACGAGGCGACCGCCAACCTCGACCTGGCCACCGAGGCCGGGGTCCAGCGGGCCATGGGCCTGGTCTCCAGCGGGCGTACGACGATCCTGATTGCGCATCGGCTGCAGACGGCGCGGGCGGCGCACCGCATCCTGGTGGTCGACGACGGCGCCATCGTGGAGGATGGCACCCACGAGGACCTGCTCGCCGCCGGCGGCCGGTACGCCGACCTGTGGGCCGCGATGGCGCAGCACACCGTGGTCGGGCAGGCCGCGGTGATGAAGGGATAGGTGGGTGCGGTGTCCGGCGCCGAGCGGACCGACGGGGTCCAGGGAATCGACGGGTTCGACGGGTTCGACGACGAGAGCGTGACCCGGCTGCGGGTGGCGCTCCACCGCACCGTACGAGCCCTGGACCGGCGTACCAACCGCGACGACGTGCCGCGCACCCAGATGATGGTGCTGTTCACCATCGCTCGCAAGGGCTCGATCCCGCTCGCCGAGCTCGCCGATTTCGAGGGGATCAACCCCACGATGCTCTCCCGCGTGCTCGGCAAGCTCGAGGCCGGTGGTCTGGTACGCCGCGTCCCCGACGACGAGGATCGCCGGGTGGTGCACGCCGAGGTCACCGACGCCGGCCGGGCGGTGGCCCGGCAGCAGCGCGACCGGCGCGCGCAGATCTTCGCCGACCTCCTCGCCGACCTCCCTGCCGACTCGCTGGCCTCCCTCCATGCCGCCCTTCCGGCGCTGGAGGCGATCGCCGATGTCGCGCGCGGGAAGGACCGCACCCCACCGAAGGCCGATGATGTGACGTAGATCACTCGCGATCGATATATTTCAAACAGCCGCATTGTTGTCGTGTAAGTCGAGTGGTTTGATCATATTTACATGATCACCCCTACTCCACATCACTCCCTCGGCCGCAGGAGCTTCCTCGGACTCGTCGGTGGGGCGGCGCTCGGTACCACGGTGCTGAGCGCCTGCGGCTCCTCCAGCGAGGCCGGCGTCGCGACGAGCGCGCTGACCAAGCCCCTGCCCAGCGGCGCTCCGGCCGCCGGCACCAGCCTCAAGATCGCCGGCCGGTCGACCCAGCTCCAGCTCGAGGCGGCCGGCGCCGCCGTCGATCCGCTCCGGTTCAAGGTCTCGGAGTGGGTCAACGCCAGCGCGGGACCGGACGTCATCCAGGCCTTCCGTGCCCGGGCCGTCGACCTCGCCAGCAACGCGCTGATCCCTCCGATCCAGGCCCACGACATCGACTTCGACGCCAAGGTCGTCGCGCTCGCGGAGAAGCCCAAGCCGACGTACGTCTTCGCCACCGCGCCGGGCACCGACATCAAGGAGTTCGCCGACTTCAGGGGCAAGAAGCTCGCCTTCTCCCAGGGTCAGGCCCAGGGGGTCGTGCTGCTGCGTACGCTCGACACGGCCGGGATCGGCTACGACGAGGTCGAGCTGGTCGCGCTCCCCAGCACCGACTTCCTCACCGCGCTCCAGGCCAAGCAGGTCGATGTGGCGGTCACCGGAGGCGCCGATGCCGCCAAGTACCTCGCCGACTACGAGCGGGACGGTGCTCGGGCGATCAAGTCCGAGGAGGTCGACCTCCTCACCGTCCTCTGGGCGCCGACCGAGGTGCTCGCGAAGGAGGAGAACCTCCTCGCCGTCCAGGACTACATCCGGGCCTGGTCCCAGGCTCAGGTCTGGGCTTGGGAGAACGCGGAGGTCTGGAAGAAGGCCTACTACGTCGACGACCAGGGTGTGAGCCCCGCGGAGGCAGACCTGATCTGGAAGGACACCAACCAGCCGCTGTTCCCGAAGAAGTGGGACGACGCGCTGGCCTGGGGCCAGCAGACCGTCGAGCTGCTGGCGAAGGGCGAGTTCATCAAGTCGTTCGACGCCAAGGAGATCTTCGACTTCCGCTTCGAGGGTCTGCCGACACGGTTCGTCGACGCCGAGTACACGAAATGAGGTAGGAGATGTCCAACACCGCACTCGTACGCTCCGTGACGAGCCTCGCCCGACCCGTCGGCCGGCGCCCGCTGGAGGCGCCGAACGAGGCCGGCCTGGTCCAGGTCAAGGACCGCGCCAGGCGATCGCGCCTCGGGCGAGCCAAGTCCATCCCGGGAGCGCGGCTGCTCGGCCCGCTGCTGGTCATCGCCGTGTGGCAGCTGGCGGCCTCGGCCGGTCTGCTCGATCCCCGGCTGCTCACCGGACCTGATGTCGCCGCACGTACGGCCTGGGAGCTGATCCAGACCGGGCGGCTCCAGGAGAACGTGGTGGCGTCGTTGCACCGCGCGCTCCTGGGTCTCTTCCTGGGGACGACGGCCGGCGTCGTCCTCGCCGTCGTCGGCGGCCTGACCCGGATCGGCGAGGCCCTCGTCGACGGCACCCTCCAGGTGAAGCGGGCCATCCCCAACCTGGCACTGATCCCGCTGCTCATCCTGTGGCTGGGCATCGGCGAGGAGTTCAAGGTCACCGTCGTCGCGCTCGGCGTCCTGATCCCGATCTACATCAACACCTACGGTGCGCTGGTCGGGATCGACAGCAAGCTCGTCGAGCTCGCCGAGGCCCAGCGCCTCTCGAAGGTCCTCTACGTCCGGAAGGTGCTCGTCCCCGGGGCTCTGCCCGGCTTCTTCATCGGGTTCCGGCTGGCCGTGGTGGGCTCGTGGATGGCGCTGATCGTCGTGGAGACGATCAACGCGACCTCCGGGGTCGGCTACATGATGTCCCAGGCCCAGCAGTACGCGCAGTCCGACATCATCCTCGTCGGCCTGGTGGTCTACGGCATCTTCGGCTTCACCTCCGACGCGCTCGTGCGTCTCCTCGAGGGAAGGGTGCTGTCATGGCGACACACGCTGCAGAAGTGACCACCGGCCGGGTCGAGGCCGGTGTGGCCGTCCAGGTCGAGGGGCTGGTCCGGTCCTTCGGCGACCGTACGATCCTCGACCACATCGACCTGACCATCGCGCGCGGCGAGTTCGTCGCACTGATCGGGCGCAGCGGCTCGGGCAAGTCGACCCTGCTGCGTGCCGTGGCGGGCCTCGACTACGACGTCGACGGTTCGGGCGACCTGTGGACGCCGCAGGAGGTCTCGCTGGTCTTCCAGGACTCCCGCCTGCTCCCGTGGGCTCGGGTCCTCGACAACGTGACGCTCGGCCGGCGCGGATCCGGCATCAAGGAGCGCGGCCGCCAGATGCTCGCCGAGGTCGGTCTCGCCGGGCGCGAGAAGGCGTGGCCGCACGAGCTCTCCGGCGGCGAGCAGCAGCGGGCGGCGCTGGCCCGGTCGCTGGTTAGCGAGCCCGACCTGCTGCTCGCCGACGAGCCGTTCGGTGCGCTCGACGCGCTCACTCGGATCAAGATGCACGCCCTGCTGCGCGAGCTGCTCGGCAAGCACAACCCGGCGGTGCTGCTGGTCACCCACGACGTCGACGAGGCCGTCCACCTCGCCGACCGGGTTCTGGTGATCGACGATGGCCGCTTCTCGCTCGACCTGAGCATCGACCTGCCCGACGGCCACCCGGCCGGCCATCCCCGCTTCCAGGAGTACCGCGCGCAGCTGCTGAGCGCCCTCGGCGTCAGCGAGGGCGGCGCACCCGCCGAACCCATCCACGAGGAGACCCCCGCATGAGCACGCCCGAGAAGAAGCTCCACCTCAACGCCTTCATCATGGACGTCGGTCACCACGAGGCGGCCTGGCGGCTGCCCGAGTCCGACCCGTACGCGATCTGGGACGTGGCCTACTACAAGAAGGTCGCGCAGATCGCCGAGCGCGGAAAGCTCGACTCGATCTTCTTCGCCGACGGCCCGGTGCAGAGCAACGATCCGTCGCGGCGGCCACCGGGCAAGCTCGAGCCGACGGTCCTGCTCACGGCCATCGCCGGGGCGACCGAGCACATCGGCCTGATCGCGACGGCGTCGACCTCGTACAACGAGCCCTTCAACCTCGCCCGGCGCTTCGCGAGCGTCGACATCGCCTCCGCCGGCCGGGTGGGGTGGAACATCGTGACAACCGCCGGTGCCGATGCCGCCCGCAACTTCGGCCTCGACGACGTGCCAGCCCACAAGGAGCGCTACGACCGCGCCGACGAGTTCATCGACGTGGTCACCAAGCTGTGGGACAGCTGGGCCGACGACGCGACGGTCGCCGACAAGGAGGCCGGCGTCCACACCCTCAAGGAGAGGGTCCGCGCGATCAACCACCGGGGTCGCTTCTTCCGCGTCGACGGCCCGCTCAACTCCCCGCGGCCGCCGCAGGGCTGGCCGGTGCTGGTCCAGGCAGGCTCCAGTGAGGACGGCAAGGAGCTGGCCGCGGCCTGGGCCGAGGCTGTCTTCACCGCTCAGCAGACCCTCGAGGACTCCCAGGCCTTCTACGCCGACCTCAAGGCCCGCACCGTGGGTCACGGTCGCGACCCCGAGAGCATCAAGATCCTCCCCGGGATCGTGCCGGTGATCGGCGACACCGAGGCCGAGGCGCGTGAGCTGGAGGAGGAGCTCGAGCGGCTGATCAACCCCGAGCACCAGAAGCGCAACCTCGCCAGCAGGTTCAATCTCGACCCCGACACGCTCGACCTCGACAAGCCGCTCCCGCTCGACCTGCTGCCCGAGGAGGACCAGATCGAGGGCGCCAAGAGCCGCTACACGCTGATCGTCGACCTGGCGAGGCGGGAGAACCTCACGCTGCGCGAGCTCATCGCCCGGCTCGGAGGTGGCCGCGGCCACCGCACCTTCACGGGTACGCCGGTCCAGGTCGCCGACACCATCCAGCACTACTTCGAGAACGGTGCCGCCGACGGCTTCAACATCATGCCGGCGGTGCTGCCCAGCGGCCTGGAGAAGTTCGTCGACACCGTCGTCCCGATCCTCCAGGATCGCGGCCTGTTCCGCGCCGAGTACGAGGGCGAGACGCTGCGCGACCGCTACGGCCTGGCGCGTCCCGCCAACCGGGTCCACACCGAGCAGCAGGCGACGGCATGACCGGCGTGAGCGACCGGTCGGCCACCACCACTGCCATCGTGGTCGGCAACCCCCGACCTGCCAGCCGTACGCTGGCCGCGGCCACCCTGCTGCACCAGGAGCTGGTCGGCCGCGACGCCGACATCGTCATCGACCTCGCCGACCTCGGCGCGGAGATCCTCGACTGGAGCAGCTCGACGGTCGCCGGCCTGGTGAAGCAGGTGGGCGAGGCCGACCTGGTGATCGTCGCGTCACCGACGTACAAGTCGGCCTACACCGGTCTGCTCAAGGTGTTCCTGGACCGGTTCGCGGGCGGCACCGGCCTGGCCGGCGTCGCGGTCCCGCTGATGCTGGGGGCCGGGCCCGCGCACGCCCTCGCGCCCGAGCTCACATTGCGGCCCGTGCTCACCGAGCTCGGCGCCACCGTGCCCGGGCGGGGCGTCTACGTGATCGAGACCGACCATGACGACCCGGCCGCCTACGCCGACTGGCTCGGCGCCACCCGGCCGACCGTCGAGGCGCTGCTGGAGGTGCGGGCATGAGCGAGGCGCCGTTCCCGACCAACCAGGACCTCGACGCCGCCCAGCTGCGTAGGGCCTTCGGCGTCTTTCCCTCAGGTGTCGTCGCGGTCGCCGCCGTCGTGGACGGTGTGCCGGTGGGGCTGGCCGCCTCCTCGTTCCGCTCCGAGAGCCTCGATCCGCCGCTGGTCTCCTTCTCGATCGCCGCCACGTCGAAGACGTGGCCCGACCTGCGCCGTGCCGGCCGGCTCGGTGTGACCGTGCTCGCCGAGCACCACGGTGTGGTGGCCAGGCAGCTCGCCGGCGAGCCCGCGCAGCGTTTCGACGGCGTCCCCACCTCCGTCTCCGACGACGGCGCCCTGGTGATCGAGGACGGCATCGCCCGCTTCGACACCGAGATCCGCCGCGAGGTCGAGGCCGGCGATCACATCATCGTGCTGCTGGAGGTCAAGGCGGTCGAGCACCCCGAGGCAGGGCAGCCGCTGGTGTTCCACCGCTCCTCGTTCGGACGCCTGGCGACGCCCGCATGAGCCCTACCCGGCGGGTGCCGGGTCCGCATGGTGGATCGCCGAACGAGCCTCGGGACTTCGACGGAGGATAATTAGTCCAGTAAGTCAGTCGCAATAGGGGGAACTGGTGTCGTCCGAGCCGAGCGCCGACCGATCGGTCCCGGCGGGGCGCCGGTCCACGCGCCGGGTGGACCTGCCCCTGCGTACGGATCGGCGGACCTCGGGCAGCGCCGGCGCCGTGCTGCGGGCGGTGCTCGACCACGGTCCGGTCGCCCGCAGCTCGATCGCGCGGCTGACCGGACTCTCGGCGGCCTCTATCACCGGTCTCTCGGGAGGGCTGATCGAACGCGGGATGCTGCGCGAGGCGCCCGAGGCGGCGGGGCCGCCGGGGGTCGGCCGGCCGCACGTCCCCGTCGACATCGACACCGGGACGACGGTCGTGGTCGGCGCCCACATAGCGGTGCACCGGCTGACGGTCTCCCTGCACGATCTCCGCGGCCGGCTGGTGACCCAGCGTCAGGTGGAGCATCGTGACCGATCCGCCGAGACGGTGCTGGCCAGGCTCGTGGATCTGGTTCGTGACGTGGTCGCCCAGGAGGCGGGCGAGCGTGACGTGCTCGGCCTCGGTGTCGCCTCCGGCGGCTGGGTCGACGCGGCCGCAGGGCGGGTGGTCGAGCATCGGCTGCTCGGTTGGCGCGACGTACGTCTTCGGGAGGTCTTGGCGCGGGGGACCGGTCTCCCGGTCGCCGTCGACGGTCACTCCCGGGCTCTCGTCCACGCGGAGCAGCTCTTCGGGGAGCACGCCGAGCGGGCTCGGTCCAGCATCGTCCACCTCTTCGTCGGGAACGTCGTCGACATCGCCTTCGCGAGCGGCGGAACACTGCACCAGGGCGCTCGCTCGGCGGCGGGCGCGATCGCCCATGTCGCCGTGGACGGCAGCACCGAGGCCTGCGTGTGCGGGCGCATCGGCTGCTTCCAGGCGGAGGTCTCCGAGCAGACGCTGGTACGCCGTGCACAGGTCGCTGGACTGATCGAGGAGCCCGACTTCCGGCGCCTGGTCGCGCTGGCCGGGGCCGGCGAACCCGCGGCGGTCGAGCTCTTCGAGCGGCGGGTGCGTACGGTCGGGCGCATGGCGGCGACCCTCGTCGACCTGCTCAACCCCGAGGTGCTCATCGTCGTCGAGGCCGGCCTGAACCGGATCCCCGCGTGCCTCGACCTGCTGCGTACGGAGGTCGCCACCCGCTCCCTGGTCTGCGAGGACCCGGTCCGCTCGGTGGTCTCGACCAGCTTCCCTGGGCGCGTCCTGTCGACGGCCGGTGGCGCCGTCGCGCTCGAGCGGGTGTACGCCGCGCCGCTGGCGCAGCCGCGCGGCTCGGTTCCACCGGCCGGGCGTGAAGGGTGATGCGGGGCACGACTGCCCGTCTCCGCGGGCCGCCCGGCGCCTATTCGGCTGCGGGCGAGCGGCCCGCGGGGCTAGTGTTTGAGCGTTCGCGGGGAGGACCCGCCGGGGGACATGGGGGAGCTTGATGGCATCGTGGCTGCTGATCCTGGTCGGAGCCGTCGTGCTCGCTGCGGCGATCGCCGTCGTGGCTCTGGTCTGGGTGCTCTCCGGTCGAGCCCGCCCGGGTCACCTGATCAACCCGCACAACGACTCCGGGGTGCAGGCCGAGCATGCCCAGGCCGGGCGCACCGACATCCACCACAACGTCGGGGACATGGGCCCCAACATCTGATTCCCTAAGGTTGATCGACGTGGCAGACGAGATGGCGCGCAAGGACATCGAGGCCGGGTTGGAGACCCGCCATGAGCTGGGGGACGCGTTCGACGCCGAGCTGGTCGCCGGCTTCGCCGACCGCATCGAGAAGACCGTCCAGGACCGGGTCGGTGCGACCGCCGCCGCCCGCACCCTCGCCGAACGCAACGAGTCGCGCACCTCGGTCTTCCAGTTCGTCCTGGGCGCCGGCTCGGCCGTCGCCGGCATCCCGATCAGCATCACCCTCGGAGTCACCGACAACCTCGGCGCCCTGGTGATCTCCTGGGTCGGACTCGTCGGCGTCAACGTCGCCCACGCGCTGCGTACTCGTAAACGCTGAGGCGGAGCCGTCAGGCGGAAACCGCTCGCCCGACCGAGAGATACCCCCACGGCCGCGAGAACGACGGCCCGGGCAGATAGGACTGCTCCAGAGCGTCGATGGTGAAGCCGGCGGCGCCGACCAGCCGCGGGATGTCGCGGGTGAGGTGGCAGCCGCCGAAGAGGCGCTGCTGGAGGCCGTCGAGGCGGTGTTGCCAGCGGGCGACGCCGGGGTCGGGGGAGAGGCCGTGCTCAAGGAAACCGAGGGTGCCGCCCGGGCGCAGGACGCGGCGCAGCTCGGCCAGGGCGCCGGCGACGTCGGGGATCGTGCACAGCGAGAAGGTGACCAGCCCCGTGTCGACCGAGGCGTCGGCGAGCGGGACCTGGGCGCCGTCGAGCCCGACGCGGCTCACCGGGACCGATGAGCCCGAACGGCGCGCGGCCGAGAGCTGCCAGGCCACGTCGGAGGGCTCGACGGCGATGATCTCGGTGACCGCAGGCGGGTAGAGGCCGATGTTGCTCCCGCTGCCGAAGCCGATCTCGACGACCTGGCCGCGGAGACCTTCACAGGCCTGCTCGCGCAGCGGCTCGAGCTGCGCGATGCCGCAGGTGCGGTCCACGATGCGTGGCACCACCCGCGCTTCCCACAGTCCCATGGGAGCTCACTCTTCCATCTCGCCGGTCCATTGGACACCGAGAAGCATCGAATCCTCGCCCTCGACGAGCGTGGTGAAGCCGACGCGCCGGTAGAACCCGATCGCGCGGGTGTTGGCGGAGCTGACGCCGAGGTGCGCGCCGCGTACGCCGGCGACGTGGAAGGCGCCGAGCATCATCCCGATCAGCTCCTTGCCGACGCCTTGGCCCTGGGCGCGGGGGAGCAGGTTGATGTGCAGGTGTGCCGGGAACTCGCTGAGGATCTCGCCCAGCATCCGTGGCGGGCGGTGGATCTGGGACCGGAGACGGGCGTTCCAGTCGGTGCGGTCGTGGTCGGGCCCCGGGTCGGGGTTGACCACGCGGAGGGCGGGCCACCAATCCTCCTCGCACTCCTTCTCGAAGGCACGGGTGAACGGGGTGCCGACGACGTAGCCCACGACGCCCTCGGAGTCGACCGCCACGAACCCGAGCCCCAGACGCAGCACGATGTAGGGGGCGGCGTAGATGTTGCCCGGCAGCCTCGGGTCTTCGTAGAACTCGGTGGCGTCCTCGCCCGATGCCCCGGTCAGCAGACAGATCGAGAAGAGATCGTCGAGGTCGTCGGCGGTAGCCCGCCGGATCTCAGGAGTGCCCATGGGCCAACCTCACCATGACCGCTGCCACGCTCCCCTCACCAGGTCTCCTCTCGGTGCCGCCCAGCCGAACAACCTCGGGCAACCTCAGCGTGGCGTGTGGATGCTCACGTGCCTTCGTGCACGTGGCCGGTAGCCTTGCAGGCATGAGCGAGCGTCAGCGAGCGACAGTCGGCCTCATGCCGCCACGTCCGTATTTTTGCGCTTGCGCTACGGAGGTGGCGGGATGAGCGTACGACGGGTGATGGGCACGGAGGTCGAATACGGAATTTCCGTGGCCGGGCAGCCCCAGGCCAACCCGATGGTGGCCTCGAGCCAGGTCGTCAATGCGTACGCATCCTCGACGCTGAAGGCGAGGAGAGCGCGCTGGGACTTCGAGGAGGAGTCGCCGCTGCGCGACGCGCGCGGCTTCGACATGTCGCGCCAGGTGGCCGATCCCAGCCAGCTCACCGACGAGGATCTGGGGCTGGCCAACGTCATCCTCACCAACGGAGCCCGGCTCTACGTCGACCACGCCCACCCGGAGTTCTCCTGCCCCGAGGTGACCAACCCGCTGGACGTCGTGCGCTGGGACAAGGCGGGTGAGCAGGTGATGCTCGACGCCTCCCGTGCGGCCGCGCGGCTGCCGGGAAACCCGCAGATCCACCTCTACAAGAACAACACCGACAACAAGGGTGTCTCCTACGGCGCGCACGAGAACTTCCTCATGCGCCGCTCGACCGCGTTCGCCGACATCGTCAAGCATCTGACCCCGTTCTTCGTCTCGCGGCAGGTCTTCGCCGGCGCCGGGCGGGTCGGGATCGGCCAGGAGCGCCCCAAGCACGGCTTCCAGATCTCCCAGCGCGCCGACTTCTTCGAGGTCGAGGTCGGGCTGGAGACCACCCTGAAGCGGCCGATCATCAACACCCGCGACGAGCCCCACGCCGACCCGGAGAAGTACCGCCGCCTCCACGTGATCCTCGGCGACGCCAACCTCGCCGAGATCTCGACCTACCTCAAGGTCGGGAGTACGTCGCTGGTCCTCGCCATGATCGAGGACGGCTACATCACCCGCGACCTCAGCGTCGACGGCCCGGTCTCCTCGCTGCGCGCGGTCTCCCACGACCCGACGCTGAAGACCCTGATCACGCTCAAGGACGGTCGCAAGCTGACCGGTGTCCAGCTGCAGATGGAGTATCTGGACCTGGCCAAGAAGTTCGTCGAGGAGCGCTACGGCTCCGACGCGGACTACCAGACCAAGGACGTCCTGGAGCGCTGGGAGTCGGTGCTCGACCGCCTCGAGCGCGACCCGATGGAGTGCGCCACCGAGCTCGACTGGGTGGCCAAGTACAAGCTCCTCCTCGGCTACCGCGACCGAGACGGTCTGGAGTGGGACGACCCGAAGCTCCACCTGATCGACCTGCAGTACGCAGACATCCGCCCCGAGAAGGGCCTTTACCACCGTCTCGTCCGGGCCGGGCGGATCCAGCGCCTGATGACCGACGACCTGGTGGAGAAGGCGATGCACGAGCCGCCGAGCGACACCCGGGCCTACTTCCGCGGCCGCTGCCTGGAGAAGTACTCCGAGAACGTCGCCGCGGCCAGCTGGGACTCGGTCATCTTCGACCTCCCGGGCCGCGAGTCGTTGCAGCGAGTGCCGACCATCGACCCGCTGCGCGGCACGAAGAAGCACGTCGGTGGCCTGCTCGACTCCTCCGACACCGCCGTCGACCTGTTCAACCGGCTGACCGGTTCCTGAGCGTCGATCGCGACTCGTGCCACATCTCGGCCCAACGTTCGACTTCTGCTTCCTCCCGTAGCGAAATCGGGCATTGTTTCCTCAGGTTTGTCGGTGCTAGTGGATAGGTTGAAGACATGGCACAGGAGCAGAAGCAGCCGAAGAAGTCCTCCGAGACGGAGGAGTCCGTCGAGACCGCGCCCGAGACCGATGTGAATGAGCGCAAGGAAGCGCTTGACTCCGACGTCGACGACATCCTGGACGAGATCGACGACGTCCTGGAGACCAACGCCGAGGACTTCGTGAAGTCCTTCATCCAGAAGGGCGGGCAGTAGCAGATGTCCGAGTCCCGTATCCCGGCTGCCTACATGACGCCGGGCACCTCGTCCTTTGCCGATTTCCTCACCGCGCAGTCCCCAGAGCTGCTCCCGGGTCATCACCCGGTCCCGGCCAACCTGGGCGACATCGCGCCGCACGGCACCACGATCGTCGCGGCCACCTTCCCCGGTGGCGTGATCATCGCCGGTGACCGGCGGGCCACCCAGGGCAACCTGATCGCCGAGCGCGACATGCGCAAGGTCTTCCCGTCCGACGAATACTCCGCGGTCGGCATCGCCGGCTCCGCGGGGCTCGCGGTCGAGCTGGTCAAGCTCTTCCAGACCGAGCTGGAGCACTACGAGAAGATCGAGGGCACCACGCTCTCGATCGAGGGCAAGGCCAGCCGGCTCTCCGCCCTTGTCCGGGGCAACCTCGCGATGGCCATGCAGGGCCTGGTCGTGGTGCCGCTCTTCGTCGGCTTCGACCCCGACGCCGACACGGGGAAGATCTACGGCTACGACCCGACCGGCGGCCGCTACGAGCAGACCGGATACTCCGGCGTCGGGTCCGGCTCGCTGTTCGCCAAGGGTGCCCTCAAGAAGCTCTACCGGCCCGACCTCGACGAGGCCACCCTGGTCGCTGTCCTGGTCCAGGCGCTCTACGACGCGGCCGACGACGACTCCGCCACCGGTGGCCCCGACCTGTCCCGCAAGCTGTTCCCGCTGGTCCACGTGATCACCGCCGACGGTGGGCGCACGCTGCCCGACGCCGAGGTCGCGGCGGTCGCCGAGGCTGTCATCACCGGGAGGCTCCAGCGGCCCGACGGTCCCATCGCCGAGCTGGAGGGTCGCCCATGAGCACTCCGTTCTATGTGAGTCCCGAGCAGCTGATGCGCGACCGCGCGGACTTCGCGCGCAAGGGCATCTCCCGAGGTCGGGCGCTGGTCTCGCTGCAGTACGCCGACGGCATCGTGTTCGCCTCCGAGAACCCCTCGGCGGCGCTGCACAAGGTGAGCGAGATCTACGACCGGATCGCCTTCGCCGCGGTCGGCCGCTACAACGAGTTCGAGAACCTCCGCATCGCCGGGGTTCGGCTGGCCGACATGCGCGGTTACGCCTATGACCGGCGCGACGTCACCGGCCGCGGCCTGGCCAACGCCTACGCCCAGACCCTCGGCACGATCTTCTCCTCGGGTGGGGAGAAGCCCTACGAGGTCGAACTGTTCGTCGGTGAGATCGGTGACTCCGCCGAGGACGACCAGCTCTACCGGCTCACCTACGACGGCCAGGTCGTCGACGAGCACGGCTTCGCCGCCATCGGCGGTGCCGCCGAGGCGGTCGGCGGCTACCTCAAGGAGCGCTACACCGAGGGCGCCAGCCTCGAGGACGCCATCAAGCTCGCCGTGGCCGCGCTCGGTCACACCGAGACCGAGGACCGGGAGATCGAGGCGAAGAACCTCGAGGTCGCGGTCCTCGACCGCAACCGCACCCAGCCGCGCAAGTTCCGCAGGATCCGGCCGGCGACGCTGGTCGAGATCCTCGGCTCGGCCACGGCAGCAGCACCAGCAGAGGTCGAGACCGCCGAGCCGGCGGTCGTCGAGCCGCCCGCCGAGAAGCCGGTGACCGAGGCCCCGCTGGCCCCGCCGGCCGACGACGACGGCGAGCCACCGATCGCCCCGCCGCTCGGCTGAGTCCGAGAACGTGGGAGTGCTGGGGTCACCAGG
>NZ_JBHVGB010000122.1:0-18176 GCF_042801335.1 Nocardioides sp. NPDC057577
GGCTCGGAGATCTTGCGATCTCCGAGCCTGAGCTCGATGTCGGGTTGACAGGATTTGAACCTGCGGCCCCCTCGTCCCGAACGAGGTGCGCTACCAAGCTGCGCTACAACCCGAATGCTGCACCGAACAAACGGTCCAACGAGGAATGAGCATAGCCCAGAGACTCCCCGGAGCCGTAATCGGGCCCTACCGACCTGACGCTCCGCGCGGGGTGAGCGTCAGGAGGGTCGCCTCGGGGCGGCAGGCGATGCGGATCCGGGTGTAGGGCGAGGTGCCGAGACCCGCCGAGACGTGCATCCAGGCCTGCCGTCCGCCGTGGGTATGCGTGTGCAGGCCGCGTACCCGGGCGGGGTCGAGGTCGCAGTTGGTGGCCAGGGCCCGCCCTCCCGGCAGACAGATCTGACCGCCGTGGGTGTGGCCGGCCAGGATCGCGTCGTAGCCGTCGGCGGTGAACTGGTCCAGGACCCGCAGATAGGGAGCGTGCGCGACCCCGAGGCGTACGTCCGCGGACGGGTCCGCGGGGCCGGCGACCGCAGACAGGTCGTCGAGGCGCAGGTGGGGGTCGTCGACGCCGGCGAAGGCGAACTCGACGCCCTTGACGGTCAGCGTCGAGCGCGTGTTGGTGAGATCGAGCCAGCCCGACTTGGTGAACGACGCGGACAGGTCACGCCAGGGGAGCTCGGGCACGTTCGTCTGCCGTTTGCCGTTGTCCGGCAGCAGGTAGCCGATCGGGTTGCGCAGCCGCGGCTCGTAGTAGTCGTTGGAGCCGTGCACGAAGACCCCCGGTACGTCGAGCAGCGTGCCGAGAGCGTTGACGATCGATGGCACCGCCCGCTGGTGAGCCAGGTTGTCACCGGTGTCGATGACCAGGTCCGGCTTCAAGGCGGCCAGGGACGCGATCCAGTCGAGCTTCTTGTGCTGCGACGGGACCACGTGCATGTCGGAGAGGTGCAGCACCCGCAGCGGGTCCGCGCCCTCGGGGAGCACCGGCAGTCCGACATGGCGCAGCGTGTATTGACGGGCCTCCCACAGGGCGTACGCCGTCATGGCCGCGCCGGTGGCGATCCCGGTGCCGAGGGTTGCACCGATTACTGAGGCGAGCCGCATGGCACAACCCTGCCACAATGGGTCTCATGAGCACTCTGAAGGACCAGCTGAGGACCGACCTGACCTCCGCGATGAAGGCCCGCGACAAGCACCGCGCCGGGACGCTGCGCATGGTCATGGCCTCGATCACCGAGGCGGAGGTCGCCGGCAAGGAGGCCAAGGTGCTCACCGACGACGAGATCATCACGATCCTCACCCGTGAGGCCAAGAAGCGCCGCGAGGCGGCCACCGCCTTCGCCGACGGCGGTCGCGCCGAGCAGGCGGAGAAGGAGACCGCGGAGGCTGCGGTGATCACCGAGTACCTGCCCGCTCAGCTGAGCGCCGAGGAGATCTCAGACCTGGTCAGCAAGGCCATCGCCCAGACCGGTGCGGCCGATCTCGGGATGAAGGGCATGGGCAAGGTGATGGGCGTCCTCACCCCGCAGACCAAGGGCCGTGCCGACGGCGGTGCCGTGGCGGCCGAGGTGCGCAAGCAGCTCGCCTGACGGCGATCCGAGAACGACTGTGGCCCCACCGGATTCGGTGGGGCCACAGTCGTTGGTGCTCTCGGCGTCAGCCGGTCGGCCACTCCCAACCGAAGTCGGGCTCTTCCTCGACCGCTGCCGGCTTCTCGTTGCCGGGCTTCTTCTCGGGCTGCTGCTTCTTCTTCTTGGGCTTGGGATCGGGCTTCGGCTCCGGGCCCATCGAGGTGTAGATCGTCACCGGCGACCCCTCGGCGGCCTCGCCGGACGGAGTGGTGAAGGCGACCAGACCGGGGTCGTATTCCGAGTACGCCTCCGGGCCGACCTGGACCTGGAAGCCCGCGGCCCGCAGGACCTTCGTGGCCTTCTCGACGGTCATGCCGCCGGTCCAGGGGACGTCGACCGTGTTGCCCGCGATCACGTTCGGGTCGGGCTCCTTGAAGTCCACCCACTTGAGATACTTGTCGATCACCTGCATCGCGTCGCCCCACATCGGGCCGGCGAAACCCGATCCCGATGCGGTGGCGATGTAGTCGCCGCCGATGTACTGGCCCTGGAGACCCAGTGGCGTGCCCGCCGAGTTCGCTCCGGCGATCATCGCCGCGGTCGCGAGCCGCGGCGTGTAGCCCATCAGCCACACCGCCTTGTTGTCCTGCGTGGTGCCGGTCTTGCCGGCGCTCGGCACCGACAGGGCCAGGTTCTGGCCGAAACCGCCGGGCTCCATCACACCGCGGAGGATGTCGTTGACCGCGTCGGCGGTGCCCTTGGCCATCGCCTGCTCGCAGGTCGGCTCGTACTGCTTGATCACCTTGCCGTTGGCGTCGAGGATCTCGTTGACCGGCACCGAGTCGCAGTGCTTGCCACGGGCGCCGAACGTCGCGTACGCCTCCGCCATCTCGAGCGGGCTGACGTCGACGACGCCGAGGGTGAAGGTCGGCACGCGCTCTGCACCCCGGCAGTCCGCGACCTCCCCGGCCTTGCAGATGTGGCCGTCCTCGGGCGCAATTCCGAACGGGGCGGTGAGCTTGACGCCCATCTTCTGCGCCATCTTGTAGGGCGTGCACATCCCGGTGAGCTGGAAGAGCTGGGCGTAGAAGGTGTTCACCGACTCCCGCGTGCCGGTGTAGGCGTCCTTGCTGCCCGAGGTCGTGGAGTTGTGGAAGGTGTGGGAACCGACCCGGTTGCCGTCACCCGGGCAGCCGGCGAAGGTGGACTCGTTGAGGGTCAACTCCTCGGGGGAGTTGATCTTCTGCTTGAGCGGGAAGCCCTGCTCGATCGCGGCGGCCAGCGTGAACGCCTTGAAGGTCGACCCGGCCTGGAAGCCGTTGGAGTCGCCCGACTTCTCCTTCGGGACCAGGTAGTTGAGGTAGGACTGGCCCTTCTTCTTGTTGTCACCCATCGGACGGGACTGGGCGAGCGCCCGGACCCGGCCGGTGCCGGGCTCGACCATGGCCAGGGCACCGATGGCCTGATCCGTCGCGTGGACGTGGTCCTCGACGGACTCCTGAGCGGCGTCCTGGAACCGCTGGTCGAGCGTGGTCTTGATGGTCAGACCGCCCGACTTGATCAGCGCGAGCCGGTCGGTCTCGTTCTCGCCGAAGGCCGGGTCCTTGAGCAGCCACTTGATCACGTAGTCGCAGAAGAACTCCGCCGACGAGCCGAGGCAGCCGTTGCGCTGCTTCTGGACGTCCAGGCCGAGGTCGGCGTCCTTCAGCTTCTCCGCCTCGGGGCGGGAGACGACGTTGAGCGCGGCCATCCGGTCGAGGACGACGTTGCGGCGGGCGATGGTGGCGTCGGGGTAGTTGGTCGGGTCGTAGCCGGTGGGGTTCTTCACCATCCCGGCCAGCATCGCCGACTGCTGCCAGTTGAGCTCGGAGGCGTTGACGTTGAAGTAGTGCTTGGCGGCGGCCTGGACGCCGTAGGCGCCGTCGCCGAAGTAGGCCGCGTTGAGGTAGCGCTCCAGGATCCAGTCCTTGGAGTGCTTCTCCTCCAGCGCGATCGCGTAGCGCAGCTCGCGGATCTTGCGGGCCGTCGACTTCTCGATGGCCGCCTTGCGCTCGGCCTCGGTCTTCGCCGAGTAGACCAAGGTGGTCTTGACCAGCTGCTGGGTGATCGAGGAACCACCCTGCACCGAGTCGCTCGCCTGGTTGGTGATCAGCGCACGCAGCGTTCCTTTGAGGTCCATCGCGCCGTGCTGGTAGAAGCGGTAGTCCTCGATCGCCAGGAGCGCCTTCGTCATGTTGGACGAGATCTGGTCGAGAGGACGGTAGACGCGGTTCTGGTCGTAGAGCGTCGTGATCACGTTGCCCTTGCGGTCGACGATCTTGGTCGTCTGGGACATGTCGTCGACCTCGAAGGCCTGCGGCAGCGAGTCCATCTTCTCGGCGGTCTCCTTGGCCGCGATCCCGGCCACACCGGCGAAGGGGATGGCGAGACCTGCGGCGACGACTCCGAGGACGGCTGCCACGCCGCACATGACGGCGAGATGCTTGAGCACGGTCTGCGGGCGCAGCGACGGCGAGGACATGCTGGTCATCGTAGGTGATCGCGGCTAATAGCACATGATTCGCAAATGTAGCCGGACAGGGAGGCCACAAAGGGGTCCTAGGACCCCTACTAGTCATTTAGAACTACGTACTTTGGGTCAGAAGGGTGTGTCACTCGACAGGCTCGGGTCCTTAACCTTTAGTCCGCACGGGCGCCCACGCCGTCAAATTGGGGAGGGCGAAGCGCTCCGACGAAGGGATGGCACACAATGTGGGTTGATGAATGGTCGCTGCAGGCCGCTTGTCGTGAGAACGAGCCCGACGAGCTCTTCGTGCGTGGAGCCGAGCAGAACAAGGCCAAGATGGTCTGTTCCGGCTGCGTAGTCCGCACCGAGTGCCTCGCCGAGGCGCTCGACAACCAGATCGAGTGGGGTGTCTGGGGCGGCATGACCGAGCGCGAGCGTCGTGCGCTGCTCCGTCGCAGCCCGAACGCCTCCTGGCGCGCCGTGCTCGAGGCCGCGCGCACCCGTGCCTCGGTGGAGTGACCTCTCGTCCCCTACTCGAGTGGATCGCTGAAGATCTTGGTCTGAGCCAGGACGTACGTTTCGTACGTCCTGGCTCGACCCTTTTCCAGGTGCTCAGCCCTGGGCCAGCAACCGGGCGATCTCGCGGAGCCCGTCGAGATCGTGTACGTCACCGGGCAGCGCCGGCACGACGGCGGTCGGCACCTGGGGATGAGCGACCGCGAAGCGCTCGCGCAGCTGATCCTGGCGCTCGACCAGGAGCGCGCGGTCGGCATGGAGCCGCAGCAGTCCGGCGGTGAGGGGCGCATCGGGGAGGCGCTCGGAGGCAGCTCCCGCCGCGGCCGCGGTGAGCGCTGCATCGTCGGGCAGGGTGGCTCGGTTGACGACCAGGCCCTGGAGCGGCATCCGGTCACCGGAGAGCCGCTCGACGAAGTAGGCGGCCTCCCGGAGCGCGTCGGGCTCGGGGGCGGCGATGACGAGGAATGCGGTCTCGTCGGCCTGGAGCAGGGCGTACGTCTCCTGGGCCCGTTGCCGGAAACCACCGAAGACGGTGTCGAGTGCGGTCACGAAGGTCTGCAGGTCGGTGAGCATCTGCCCGCCGAGCACCTTCTTGAGCGCGTTCGTGACTATGTTGATCCCGGCAGACATCAGCCTGACCGGCCCCTTGGCCGGGGCCAGCATCAGGCGCAGGAACCGCCCGTCGAGGAAGCTGGAGAGCCGCTCGGGGGCGTCGAGGAAGTCCAGGGCGCTTCGGCTCGGGGGTGTGTCGACGACGATCAGGTCGTAGTCGCCGTTGCCGCCGTTGTGGGCGAAGGAGTCGCGGTAGAGCTGGCCGAGCTTCTCCATCGCCATGTATTCCTGCGTGCCCGCGAAGCTGGAGCTCAGCGCGATGTAGAACTGGTTGCTCAGGATCTGCTGCGCCTTCTCGGGGCTGGCCTGGGACTCGACCACCTCGTCGAAGGTGCGCTTCATGTCGAGCATCATCGCGTCGAGCCGGCCCGGGCCGATCCCGGGAACGGGGCGGGGCGTGTTGTCGAGCTGGGCGATGCCCATCGACTGGGCGAGCCTGCGTGCGGGATCGATCGTCAGCACCACGACCTTGCGTCCGCGCTCCGCGGCCCGCAGCGCGAGCGCTGCCGACGTGGTCGTCTTGCCCACGCCGCCGCTGCCGCAGCAGACGATGATGTGGGTGTTGCGGTCGTCGAGCAGTCGGTCGACGTCGAGGGCCAGGGTGCGGTCGGCGTGGGCCGCCAGCGGGCCGACGCGTGGGCGTGCCGTCATGCCAGCCCCTGATCCTTGAGCTCGGCCGCGAGCTCGTAGAGCCCGCCGATGTCGATCCCGCCGGCGATCCGGTTGAGCTCGTAGGTCGGGACCCCGAGGCCGGCGACGAGGTCGCGTTGGGCGTCCTCGAGGGCTCGGCGCTCGGCGTACTCCTTCGCCTCGGTGGTGAGGGCGGAGATCAGGGCGGGGTCGGGTTCGACGCCGGCGCGCTTGAGGTCCTCGGCGATCTGCTCGCTGTCGAGGGTGCCGGCGAGGGCGGGGGTGAGCGACTCGTCCGGGAGGTCGCGGGGGCGCATCTGGTTGACGATGACCCCACCCACGGGGAGGCCGGCGGCGCGCAGGTCGCTGATGCCGTCGGAGGTCTCCTGGACCGGCATCTCCTCCAGCAGCGTGACCAGATGGACGGCGGTGCGGCGGGAGCGGAACAGGGTCATCATGGTGTCGGCCTGGTTCTTGATCGGGCCGACCTTGGCCAGACCCGCGACCGACTCGGACACGTTGAGGAAGGTGGTGATCCGGCCGGTCGGGGGAGCGTCGAGCACGACGGCGTCGTAGGTCCGCGCGCCCTTGTTGCGGCTGTTGCGCTGGACGGCCTCGAAGAGCTTGCCGGTGAGGAGGACGTCTCTGACCCCGGGCGCGATCGTGGTCGCGAACTCGACGACGCCGAACCGGTCGAGGGCACGGCCGGCCGGGCCGAGCTTGTAGTACATCTTGAGGTATTCGAGGAGTGCTTCCTCCGGGGCGATGTGCAGCGCGTAGACGTTGCCCGGCTCGGCGTCGGCACCCGACCGCGATCGCAGCCGCAGCCCGGTCGCGATGCGGGTCTCGGCGTAGGGAAGCGGGTCGACGTCGAACATCCGCGCCACCCCCTGGCGGCCCTCGACCTCGCAGAGCAGGACGTTCTTCCCGTGGGAGGCCAGCCCGAGCGCGAGAGCCGCAGCCACCGTCGACTTGCCCGTGCCGCCCTTGCCGGTCACCACATGCAGCTGCACGTGGGGCCAGTCGGAACTCATGGACCCGACTTTATCCGGGCCGAGGGGGTTGTGAACCCGAGAGTGACCTATAGATCACTCTCAGCTTCACAACTCAGGTTCACGACTCAGGGGGTGATGTTGAGGTTCTCGACGATCTTGGTGCCGAGCACGGTGTCGCCGGTGATCTCGACCTTGCCGGGGTCGCCGGAGGCTCGGCCGCCGGCGAGGAGGACGTACGTCTCCCGGTCGGTGCTGAGGGTGACGGTGGGCGCGGTCACCGGGTCGGCCACCGGGACGCCCTTGCCCTCCTTGGTGACGGTGAACGCGTAGGGCGCGTGGCCCTCGACCTCGACGACGACAGTGGCGCCAGGGGCACCGCCGGCCTTCTTCGCGAGCACGAAGCCGACGCCTTCGAGCAGATAGTCGGCGGTGTGGAGGGCGCCGGGGCTGTCGAGGTCGCCGGGGCGGCCGGTGGCGCGGCGGATGTCCTGCTCGTGCAGCCAGACGTCGAGCGGCCGGTTGCGGAGCAGCTTGCCGGTCGTCCACCCGAGCGCGCCGAAGACGCCGGACGCCGGCGCCGCGGGGTCCTCGGGTGGGGAGGCGAGCAGCTCGTCGTGACGTACGGCGGTGTGGCGGCGGATCTCGTCGATGATGCTCGCCGGTGAGGCCTCGCGGCGGGTGAGCACGCCGATCTCGGTGAACTGGCCCATCGGCGACTTGATGTGGGCGGAATCGGGCACGGTGGCGTCCTCGCGGGGCGCGCCGGCGGTGAGGCCCTCGAGATGTGCGACGTGGGAGGCGACGGCGCGTACGTCCCAGCCGGGGAGATCGGTGGGCCGGTCCCAGTCGGGCTCGGAGAGCTCCTCGAGGAGCGTGAGGAGGTCCTGGACGGAGGACCACCAGGAGTCGACGTACGTCTTCAGCTGCTCTGCGGAAGTCACGGACCTGACGATAGTGGGCAGGGGCGTCGGTTGGAAGGTCAAACCATGTCGTCGGGAGACCTGTCCGACGGTCCGCGAAGTAGGGTGCCGATATGACCAAGTGGGAGTACCAGGTAGCGCCGATCCTCAACCACGCTGCGGCGCAGATTCTCAACAACTTCGGTGCCGACGGGTGGGAGCTCGTCTCCATCCTCGACAACGGCACCGGCAACTACGTCGGCTTCTTCAAGCGGGCGGTCTCGGAGTGAGCTCGCCCGAGGAGGTCCTCGCCGAGCTCGGGCTGTCGGTGCCGGAGGTGGTTCCTCCGGTGGCGGCCTACATCCCGGCGCTTCGCACTGGCGACTACGTCTTCACCTCCGGCCAGCTGCCGATGAAGGACGGCGCACTGCTGTCCACCGGCAAGCTCGGTGGCGACGTCTCGCCCGAGGAGGGTGTGGCAGCCGCGCAGCAGTGCGCGCTCAACGCGCTCGCCGCGGTGAAGGCCGAGATCGGCGACCTGTCGCTGGTCAAGCGGGTCGTCAAGGTGACCTGCTTCGTCGCCTCCACTCCCGACTTCACCGCCCAGCCGAGCATCGCCAACGGTGCCTCCGAGCTGCTCGGCAAGGTCTTCGGCGACGCCGGCCGCCACACGCGATCCGCCGTCGGCGTGTCCGTCCTGCCGCTCGACGCACCCGTCGAGGTGGAGATCATCGTCGAGATCTGAGCCTCGGACAGGGGTAGGGGTCTGGTGTGAGCGTCGCTACAGTGACGAGCGTGCGTATCCCGATCCCTCCAGTCCGGCTTGGTGACGACATCGTGGCGTTGGCCGGGGAGTACGCCCAGGGCGTACGCACCCCGGTCGAGCCACGCGACGCGGCGACGGTGCTGCTGTTGCGGCCGGGCTCGGTCGCCGGACCCGAGGTCTATCTGCTCCGTCGCCAGCTGACGATGGGGTTCGCTGCCGGGATGGCTGTCTTCCCCGGCGGCGGCGTGGACGTACGCGACGCCGAGCTGCCCGACTCCTGCTGGGCCGGGCCGTCCGCCGCTGAGTGGGCGCGCCGGCTCGGGGTCGATGAGTCCCGCGCACGGGCGCTGGTCGCCGCGGCGGTGCGGGAGACGTTCGAGGAGTGCGGGGTGCTGCTCGCGGGAGCGTCGGGCGATGAGGTCGTCGACGACGTCTCGGGCGACGACTGGGAGGCCGACCGGGCCGCCCTGGAGTCACGCGCGTTGTCGTTGACCGAGCTGCTGACCCGGCGCGGTCTGGTGCTGCGTACGGATCTGCTGGCGCCATGGGCCGCGTGGACGACGCCCGTCTTCGAGCCGAAGCGCTTCGCGACCTGGTTCTTCGTCGCGCGGCTCCCCGAGGGGCAGGTGACCCGCGACGTGTCCAGCGAGTCCTCCTCGGTGCTCTGGCTGGGGGTCGCCGATGCGGTGGCCCAGGTCGAGGCCGGTGAGCTGGCGATGATGCCGCCGACCTATCTCAACTGTCTCGAGGTCTCCTCGGTCGGCTCGGAGGACGAGGTCCTCGCCGCCGCCGCGGAGCGTGAGCTGACGATGTTCACGCCGGCCGTCGCGGAGGTCGACGGCGGCCACGCCCTGTCGATGATGCCGCTGCACGCCTCCCTCGTCGCTGGGAGGGGGCGCTGATGAGCGAGTCCTGGACAGGCGGGACCTTCGGTGAGCGCGGGCAGTGCATCCTCGCGCCCAACCCCGGGATCATGTCGCTCGACGGCACCAACACGTGGGTGCTGCGCGAGCCGGGTGCGCGCCGGTCGGTCGTGATCGACCCCGGACCTCTCGACGAGGGGCACCTCGATGCCGTCGCGGAGGCCGCCGGCGAGGTCGCGACGGTGCTGCTGACCCATCATCACTACGACCACTCCGAGGCGGCACGGGCCTTCGCGGAGCGGGTCGGGGCAGACGTACGCGCTCTTGATCCTGAATACCGGCTCGGGACCGAGGGGCTCGGCGACGGCGACGTCATCGAGGTCGACGGCCTGGAGATCCGCGTCGTCGGGACTCCTGGGCATACCTCGGACTCGCTGTCCTTCTGGCTGCCTGCCGACGGGGCTGTGCTGACCGGCGACACCGTTCTCGGGCGGGGGACGACCGTTGTCGCCCATCCAGACGGCGAGCTGGGTGCCTACCTCGACTCGCTCGACCGTCTCCACGCGCTCGCCTCCGAGCATGGTGTCGGCAGCGTGTGGCCCGGCCACGGCCCGGTCATCGGTGACGCGTTGGCCGCGCTGGACTACTACATCTCCCATCGCCGCGAACGCCTCGGCCAGGTCGAGGGCGCCGTCTCGGCGTTGGGAACCACGCCTGCCGAGGCGGACCCGAGGGCGATCGTCGAGACCGTGTACGCCGACGTCGACCGGGTTCTCTGGGGTGCCGCCGAGCTGTCGGTCAGAGCGCAATTGGCTTACCTCGCTGAGCGCTGAGGCCTACTGTTCGGCTCATGGCCATCCTGCCCGGAGCCGAGCTCCTGCTTCCCGACCCGCCCGCGTGGCGGGCCTGGCTGGAGGAGCACCATGCCGACACTCCCGCGGTCTGGCTGGTACTGACGAAGAAGGGCGGCACGCTCACCACGTTGGCCTGGCAGACGGCGCTTGACGAAGCGCTCTGCTTCGGCTGGATCGACGGCCAGGCCCGGCGCCGCGACGAGCAGTCGTCGTTTCAGCGGTTCACCCCGCGTGGGCCGAAGAGCCGCTGGTCCCTGAGGAACGTCGAGCACATCGGCCGCCTCGAGGCCGAGGGCCGGATGACTGCCGCCGGGCGAGCCGCCGTGGAGGCGGCGAAGGCGGATGGGCGGTGGGAGGCGGCGTACGCGGGTCCGGCCACCGCCGAGACCCCGCCCGACCTCCTCGCTGCGATCGCCGCGGTGCCCGAGGCGCAGGCGATGTACGACGTCCTCACCTCGCAGAACCGTTTCGCCCTCTATCACCGCCTCACCGCCCTGAAGACCGAGGCCGCTCGGGTGCGCAAGATCGAGGAGTTCGTCGCCATGCTCGCCCGCCACGAGACTTTCTACCCCCAGAAGCGTCAGCCTCAGTAGGCCGCTCGCGGGAATGCAACGCGGCCTCCATCCACCGGCTACTTCGCCGGGCGAGAGGACGCTCCTCGCGGAGTGCGCCTGACTCGGCGCCAGACGAAGAACCCGATGACCGCGACGATGCCCGTGATCCCCAGAGTCGGCCAGAGTGGAATGGGCTTCGCCCACGTCGGGCTCGGCGGCGTGACGACCACATCGGCGGGAAGTGCGGTCGCGACGCTCAGCCCGGCCACGGAGGTGTTGACGTTGGCGACGACATCTGTCGAGCCGTCAGGGTCGACGGAGCGGAGGTCGACGTCATCGTCACCTTCGGTCGTGATGATCGGCGTACCGTCGCTCAGCCATCCGGCCACGCCGACGAGGCGACGGCCGTCGACGTCGACTCCGCGGACCTTCGGCGCATGGCCGATCGCCAGCTCGGCCTCGCCCGGCTGACGAGACCCGACCGAACGGACCTCACCCGCGTCGGGGCCGACCCAGATCGATGCGACTGGAGACTCCGTCCCGGGCAGCTCGGCCGCACCATCGGGCCACATCCGGGTGCTGGACTCGGTGCGTACGGCGACCGTGCCGTCGTTGCCGATTCCTGCGTTCACCCATCGTCCGTCGGGAAGTGGCTCGGCAGCGCCGTCGGGAGAGATCCGACCGGCGGCCCGGTCTTCGTAGTTGGAGTCCCAGACCAGCCAGCCAGAGTCCGGTGACCAGGAGAAGCTGGTGACCCTGCCGCGGGCGAGATCGAGGTCGTGTTCGACGACCTTGCCGGTCTCCAGAGCGATGACGTTCAGACCTTCTTCGGTGACGTACGCCAGGCGTGCTCCGTCGGGGGAGAGCTGGACTGCCGCCCATCCGCCACCGAAGACGCTGGCCTCGTCGATGTCCGGCAGGGCCAGACGGCGATAGTCGCCGTCGGCGGTGATCACCACCGCGGACCCCCCATCGCCGCCCATGAGGCCAGCGTCATCGGCGAACGCGAGCGTCGCACGACCGACCGCGAGGGAGTCGGAGACGGGGACATGCTTCTCCGGATTGTCGGTCCACCGGATCTCCCGGGGGATCACCAGGCGGCCGGGGCTGGGATCATCGGCGGTCGACGAGATCTTGACCAGCCTGTCGGCGTCGTCCTGCCCGTCGCTGCCAGAGGTGAATGCGGAACGATCGATGAGCATCACGCCTGCGACGACACCGAACAACAACGCCACCATCGCGACCACGGCGAACATGCGGGCGGCAGCGCGCCGCCGCCACATGATCGCAGCCGCCAGCCCGCCCGCGACCAGCCAGAACGCCGCTGTGCTCACCCAGGGAGGCAGGAAGAACGGCTTGCTCCGGTGCACCGTCGGATGCTTGATCGACCCGGTGTCGATGAGGTCATAGGCGATGCTGGTCGTGTCGGCGACGGTCGAGCCGGCATCGTCGCCGAGACTGATCAGGGAGCTTCCGCCCGCCGACTCGTTGTCAGGTGTCGGCCCAACCTCCCAGACCTGACCGAAGTAGATGTCGTCGGACCCGTAGAGCTTGAGGAGCGGCCCGTCTCCCACCCAGCCGACAGCTCGCCACATGGTGTCGTCAGGCGTGGCGTACGTCGCGCCGCTTCCGTCGACGCGGATCAGTCCGTCCTCGGAGCTGATGTAGAGGTCGTTGCCGCGATAGAGGATCGGTTCACCGATGGATGCCAACTCGGGACGTACGAGGGTGCTCGGCTTGCCATCGGGGTCTTGGAGATGGAGATCGGGCCCGGGATCACCGTTGAACGCGATCGCACCGTCGTCTGAGACGGCCCAGGTGGAGAGATCACCCTGATTGTCGATCCCGCCCTGGTAGGGAGTCATGGATGCGGACGCGAGGTGGATGACACCGGCGACCCGCGCGCCCGGCACGTACGCCTGGGCGTCCCATTGGTCCATCCGCGAGCCGGTCCAGAGCAACTGTCGCCCGCCCTCGGACCACTTCAGGTCGGATACGTAGGTGCCGCGGTCGTCACAGCCCGTCGCAGGACACGCCGCCGTCGCCAGGTCCCACTCGACGACGTCGCCGGTGGTCAGATCGGCGACACGCACCCCACCGGGCGTCGCGCCGTCGGGTCCCGCGTCGCGGCCCATCCCCCAGGCCCAGGCCAGGTGCTGGCCGTCCGGGGAGAGGGCGAGCGGTTGGTGCTCGACGTCGCCGTTGGTCCCGTTCCTCCAGTAGGGATCGAGAGCGATGAAGTCCGGAAGAAACAAGGGATGGTAGTCGCCATCGTCTGCGTCGATCACGACCGCGACGCCAGCGCTCGCGTCATCTGCGGGTCGGACGTACGCGATGGCGCCGATGCCGATGGCCAGATCATGCTCCAGCTCGTCGATGTGGGTGTACCGGCCGTCCTCCGTCTCAGCGAGCCAGGTCGGGGCGGCGTAGATCGTGTCGGGGACGGCCAGGTCGGCTCGGCTTCGGGCGGGGTCGACCTCGGCCGAGTCGCGGGTCGGAGCCAAGACGACCGCGCCGGCGATCAGAGCGACCGCGGCAGCGACCGACGCGGCGACGATGGTGAGCGAGCGCCGGTGGGCGCGACGGCCACGAGCGAAGAGATCGGCGGGGACGTACGCGCTGGGGGCGCTGTCGGCGATGCGGTGGAGCTCGTCGCGGAGATGCTGGTCAGTCATGGAGGAGCTCCTCGAGATGAGGCGCGAGGGTCCGCAGACGGGCGAGGGCCTTGCGGGTCGTGGACTTGACCGTGCCGGAGTGGATCCCGAGGAGGTGGGCGGTCTGGACCTCGGTGAGGTCTTCGAAGAAGCGGAGCACGAGGATCGTGCGCTGTCTAGGGGTGAGCTCGGCGAGTGCCTGTTCGAGGCTCAGGCGGAGATCGGAGTCCTTCGCCGGAGCAGAAGGTGCTTCGTACGACTCCGTCGGAGTCTCCTGCACACGACGTCGGCGCCACCAGGAGATGTTCTGGGTGTAGAGGATGCGACGGACGTACGGCTCGGGGTCGCCCTGGATGCGGTGCCACGACTTCGCGGCGGAGAAGAGAGCCTGCTGGACGAGGTCTTCGGCGAGGTGAGCGTCACCGGTGAGCAGATAGGCGGTGCGGGAGAGCGCGGGTACGCGCAGGCGTACGAACTGCTCGAACGCTTCTCGATCGAGATCTGTGGGGGACAAAGGCACGGCCTCCTTCACCGGCTACTACGCCGGATGAAAGGAGGCCGGGTGCCTACTTAAAGTAAAGAATCAGCGGGCGCGGCGGGCCATGCGCTCGATGTCCATGATGACCACGCTGCGCGGCTCGAGGCGGAGCCAGCCGCGGCTGGCGAAGTCGGCCAGGGCCTTGTTGACCGTCTCGCGGGAGGCGCCGACGAGCTGGGCGAGCTCCTCCTGGGTGAGGTCGTGGTGGACGTGGACGCCGTCGTCGGCGGTGCGGCCGAAGCGGTCGGCGAGGTCGAGCAGGGCCTTCGCGACACGGCCGGGGACGTCGGAGAAGACGAGGTCGGCGACGACGTCGTTGGCCTTGCGGAGGCGGCCGGCCAGCTGGGCGAGCAGGCCGCGGGCGACGACCGGGCGGCCCTCGAGCCACTTGAGGAGGTCCTCGTGGGACAGGCTCGCGAAGGCGGAGTCGGTGACCGCGGTGACGGTGGCCGAACGGGGGCCGGGGTCGAAGAGCGAGAGCTCACCGAACATCTGGCCGGGGCCCATGATGGCGAGCAGGTTCTCGCGGCCGTCGGACGAGGTGCGGCCGAGCTTCACCTTGCCGTCGATCACGACGTACAGCTTGTCGCCGGAGTCGCCCTCGTGAAAGAGCACCTCTCCGCGGCGGAGCTTCGACTCTGCCATCGAGGCGTGCAGGGCCGTCATCGACTCGTCGTCGAGTGCGCTGAAGAGCGGTGCCTGACGGAGTACGTCGTTGTCCATTGCGGCCATTCCTCCTGGATTTTCCCCACATCCGCGGGTATTACACCGGGAATCCTATCTGTGGAACGTCTCACAAGTGCACATCCCCCACCGATAAGCGCAGAAAGTGCATGTGTTGAGCGGTGTTTGTGCTAGCAGCCCTCCGGGCCGGATCGGGATTGTCGGTGCGGCCGCGTAGCCTTGCTGCGTGCCTGCCCAGAAGTTTGCGACTGAGACGCGCCTGGGTCTGGTGCGTCGTGCCCGTCGGATCGACCGCGTCCTCGGTGAGACCTACCCGGATGCGAAGGCCGAGCTCGACTTCACCAACCCGTTCGAGTGCCTGGTCGTGACCGTGCTGAGTGCACAGACCACGGACAAGCGGGTCAACCTGGCCTCGCCCGCCCTGTTCGCGGCCTACCCGTCGGCGAAGGAGATGGCGGCGGCGCCCCGGGAGCACCTCGAGCAGCTCGTCGGGCCGCTCGGCTTCTTCCGTGCCAAGACCGAGGCACTGCTGAAGCTGAGCGCCGTGCTGGTGGAGGAGTACGACGGCGAGGTGCCCTCGCGCCTGGAGCAGCTGGTGAAGCTGCCCGGTGTCGGGCGCAAGACCGCCAACGTGGTGCTCGGCAACGCCTTCGGCAAGCCGGGGATCACCGTCGACACCCACTTCGGACGGCTCTCGCGGCGCTTCGGTTGGACGACCGAGAAGGACCCGGTCAAGGTCGAGCACGAGGTAGGCGCGCTGTTCGAGAAGCGGGACTGGACGATGCTGTCCCACCACGTGATCTGGCACGGGCGGCGGATCTGTCACGCCCAGAAGCCGGCGTGCGGTGCCTGTCCGGTGTCACAGCTGTGCCCTGCGTACGGGGAGGGGCCGACCGACCCTGACGTCGCGGCGAAGCTGGTCCGCACGGAGGGCCGCAACTGATGGTGCGTGCCCTGGGGAGACGAGCCCGGGTCGTTTCGGCAGCTGCCCTGCTGCTGGCCGTCCTGGCCGGTTGCGGCACCGACTCCTCGAACGGGGGCGGACAGTCCGGCGCGCCCCTGGCCGATGAACCGTCCTCCAAGGTGAACGTCGCCACCGCGGAGATGGTCGCGGCCAAGAAGGCGTCGAAGGTGGAGGCCTGCCAGGAGGGTCCCGCGAGCGACGGTGGACTGCCGTCGATCGTGCTGGCCTGCCTCGGCGGTGGCGAGTCCGCCGACCTCGCGACGTTCGAGGGGCCGATGGTGATCAACCTCTTCCAGGGCTTCTGTGCGCCCTGCAAGGAGGAGATGCCTGCGCTGCAGAGCTTCTACGAGACCTACGGCGACGAGGTGCCGGTGATCGGCATCGACGTCATGGACACCGTCCCCGGGGTCGCGCTCGAAGAAGCGATCTCGCGTGGGGTGACCTTCCCGATGTACGCCGATCCAGGCGGCGAGCTGCAGGGCGGGCCGCTCACCGCGCGCTCGGTGCCGGCGACGTACGTCCTGTCCTCCTCCGGCGAGGTGGAGCTGCTGCAGATGGGCGGCATGACCAGTGCGACCCAGGTGAAGGAGCTCGTCGAGAAGAAGCTGGGGATCACGCTGTGAGCGAGCGTCAGGCGGCCAACGGGACTCGGCCGGAGTGGTTCGACGAGATCGTCGAGGCCGCCCGGCAGATCCAGGGCGAGGACATCTCACAGTTCCTGCCACCGGCCGACGGCAGCGCGCGCGAGTCGGCCGTGCTGATGCTGTTCGGCGAAGGTCCCTCGGGTCCCGATCTGTTGCTGACCGAGCGCTCGCACACGATGCGTTCGCATCCCGGCCAGGTCTCGTTCCCCGGCGGCCGGCTCGATCCGGGCGAGACCGTCGAGGAGGCGGCGCTGCGGGAGGCTTGGGAGGAGACCGGCCTCGACCCGGCCGGCGTCGACGTCGTCGGCCGCCTACCAGCGCTGTGGATCCCGTTCTCCAACCACGCGGTCGTGCCGATCATCGCGTGGTGGCGAGAGTCGTCTCCGGTCACGACCCGCTCGCTCGAAGAGGTGCATGCCGTCTACCGGGTGCCGTTGTCGGATCTCATGGATCCTGCCCACCGGATCCAGGTCGGCGCGCCGGGCCGCAGCGACTGGCTGATGCCCGCGTTCTTGATCGGGCCGGAGAAGGATGTCATCCTCTGGGGCTTCACAGGTGGAATCATCAGCCGCTTCTTCACCTATCTCGGGTGGATCACGGAGATTCCGGACGCGCCGATCAAGGAGTTGCCCGAATACATGTTCCAGGGACGCGAACGGAATCGGCCGTGAACTTTCTTGACTGGATCCTGATCATTCTCGTCGGGGCCTACGCGCTCTCGGGCTATTGGCAGGGTTTCATCACCGGCGCCTTCGCGACCGGCGGACTGCTGCTCGGTGGCTTCATCGGCATCTGGCTGGCGCCGAAGGTGCTCGGCAGCGCGGCTCCTTCGTTGTGGGTCTCGCTCGGCGCCCTGTTCGTCGTGATCGCGTGCGCGTCCATCGGGCAGGCGGTGCTGCAATACGGCGGCGTACGCGTGCGGGACGAGATCACCTGGCAGCCGGCCCGGGTCGTCGATGCGCTCGGCGGGTCGTTGCTCAGCGCGGCGGCCGTGCTGGTGGTTGCCTGGGCTCTCGGGGTCGCGGTCTCGGGGGCACAGATCAACGGGCTCACGCCCGCGGTGCGGGGGTCGGCGATCCTGGCCAAGGTCGACTCGATCATGCCGTCGCCTGCCGACCGTGCGCTGAGCGCGTTCAACGACGTCGTCGGCACCTCGTTCTTCCCGCGCTACCTGGAGCCGTTCGCCAATGAGCGGATCGTCGAGGTCGGCCCCGGCCCGCGGCGGATGCTCACCGACCCCGACGTCGTGCGCGCGGGCGAGTCGGTCCTCAAGATCCGCGGCGCCAACGAGTGCGGCAAGGGTGTCGAGGGCACCGGGTTCGTCATCGGGCGCGGCTATCTGATGACGAACGCCCATGTCGTCGCCGGTGTCGACGACCCCAACGTCATCGTCGGTGATGGAGCCAACGACGCCAAGGTCGTCCATTACGACCCGAAGATCGACATCGCGGTCTTGAAGTTCGAGGGCGGCGGCAACCTCGAGCGCCTCGATTTCGACCGCACCGCCGGCGCCGAGGATCCGATCGCTGTCCTGGGCTATCCGCAGGACGGCCCCTTCGACGTACAGCCCGGTCGTATCCGTGCCGAGCAGCGCCTCCGCTCGCCCGACATCTACGGCGTCGGCACCGTCATCCGCGACGTCTACTCCGTACGCAGCCTCATCCGCCCCGGCAACTCCGGCGGTCCCATCGTCGACTCCGAGGGTGACGTCGTCGGCGTCGTCTTCGCCGCCTCGGTCACCGACTCCGAGACCGGCTACGCCCTCACCACCGACCAGGTCATCGACATCGCCCGCGAGGCGCGCACCCAGACCGCTGCCGTCGACACCGGCGCCTGCGCCGGCTGACCCTCGTCGAGGCGTCGGCTAGGTCGGCCGAGACGTCACCTACGTCGGTCGAGACGTCACTCAGGTCGGCCGAGTTG
>NZ_JBHVGB010000123.1:0-18037 GCF_042801335.1 Nocardioides sp. NPDC057577
AGCCACAGGTGGCTTCAGCCCTCCCGGTTGTCGGTGCTCACCCGAGCGCGTCGTAGACGGCCTTCTCCATGTCGAGGAAGCCGCCCACCGATCCGGGGTCGGCGAACGGGAGGATCTGGGTGGCCCAGTAGCCACCGATCTTGTTCTCCCGGTCGATCCAGTAGTAGAGGTTCGCAAGGCCCGCCCACCCGAGCGCGCCGGCGGGACGCCCCGTCGGCGCGACGTTCTCGTTGGTCATGAAGGTGTAGGCCCAGCCCTTGGGATCGCCGGGGAAGAACTCGGCGTCGTTCGACAGCGACGGGATCACGCCCGGGAGCATCGTGACCGCGAGGTCTCCCAGGTCGTTCCTGGTCGCCCACGCCACGGTCTCCGGCTTCAGGATGGTGGTGCCGTCGTCGGCAGCACCGTCGTTGAGCCACATCCGGATGAAGGTGAGGTAGTCACCGACCGTGGAGAACAGTCCATGCCCGCCGAAGTGCACCTCCGGCTCGGCAGGAAGGACGAAGTCGGTCGCGACGATGCCCGAGTCGTCTCGTTGGTGCATCGTGGCCAGCCGCGAACGCAGCTCGTCGGTCAGGACGAACGACGTCGAGGTCATGCCGAGCGGGTCCAGCACGCGCTCCTTCAGCGCTTCGCCGAGCGTGGTCCCGGTGACGCCCTCGATCACCTGCCCGGCCCAGTCGATGTTGGAGCCGTACTCCCACCGCGTCCCCGGGTCGAACAGCAGCGGCGTCTGCAACGCAGCCCGCGACGCGGTGACCACGCTCGGCTGTCCGTGGTCGGTCGCCAGGCGTTGGTACGTCTCGTTGAAGAAGTCGTAGCCGAATCCAGCCGTGTGGAGCAGCAGCTGCCTGGTGGTCACCTCGGACGCGGGTGGCCGGAGCACGGGGGTGCCGTTGCCGGCGAACCCGTCGATCACCTGGAGCTCGCCGATTCCCGGTGCGTACTCCTTCGCCGGGGCGTCGAGGTCGAGCTGCCCGCTCTCCACGAGCTGGAGCGCGACGGTGCCGGTCAAGGCCTTCGTCGTCGAGAAGATGCTGAAGACGGTGTCCTCGGTCATCGGCTGGTCACCGCCGAGCGCGCGGGACCCAGCTGCTTCGACGAACAGCGTCTCCTCGGCGTTCGTCAGGCCGGCGACGACGCCGGGGACCGCGCCGTTCGCGACGCTGTCCTGGATGACGCCGCTCGCGGCCTCGATGGCCTTCTGTACATCGGACATGTGGATTGGTCCTCTCACGATGAGATGTGTCGTGGGTCACAGACTGGTCTGATGAGGCAGAGGTCCGGAACCGCCGGAAGGGCGCAATCGCGACCTCGGCGACCCGACAGATGGCGGGTACGGATGCGGCTGCTCCGCCGTACAGTTGGGCTACCGAAAGGTGCGAGGGGGAGGTCAGTGTCGACGGAGCATGTGATGCCACGCCCGGGCTTCGACCCGGAGCTGAAGGCCGGGCTCGCCGTGGTCGGGGGCATGTTCCCGCCCACCGTCACGCCTGAGCTGGTCGAGTTCATGCGGGCCAGCTACGCCGCGCCGCCGATGGACGACGTGTTCGCCGCCCGACGGATCGATGTGCGCGAGGTGAGCTTTCCCGGTCACGGCGGCGACGAGATCACCGCCGCCGTGCTCCGCTCGGCCGATGTCGACGGCCCGCGCCCGGCGGTCCTCTACGCGCACTCCGGCGGCCTCATGTTCGGTGACAAGTTCAGTGGCCTCGACTTGTGCCTCGACTGGGTCACCGATCTCGGTGTTGTCCTCGTCACCGTCGACTACCGCCTCGCGCCCGAGCACCCGGATCCGTACGCCCGCGAGGACATGTACGCCGCACTCGAGTGGCTCGCGCGGAACACCGATGACCTCAGCGTACGCAGCGACCGGCTGCTCGTTGCCGGCGCGAGCGCTGGGGGCGGGCTCGCGGCAGGCCTCGCCCTGGCCGCCCGGGATCGAGGCGGGCCCAGGCTGTGCGGACAGGTGCTCGACTACCCGATGCTGGATGACCGTGGCACCACCCCGTCCACCGATCAGTTCGACGGCGTCGGTGTGTGGGACCGGGTCAGCAACGAGACCGGATGGCAGGCGGTGCTCGGCGACCGACGGGGTGGACCAGAGGTGTCGCCTTTCATCGCCCCGGCCCGCGCGAGCGATCTGTCCGGGCTTCCGCCTGCCTTCATCGACGTCGGCGCCGCCGAGATCTTCCGCGACGAGGCGATGGCCTACGCCAACGGCATCTGGCGTGCTGGAGGCGATGCCGAGCTGCACGTGTGGTCAGGTGCGTTCCACGCGTGCGACATCTTCGCTCCGCACACCAGCGTCGGGCGCTCGATGATCAGCACCCGCAACAGATGGGTGGAGAAGATCCTTGCCGACTGAGCCGCGAGAGGAGAGCTGAGATGCAGGATCTGCTGGGACGTATCGCCCGGCTGGACCCGAGCGCGAGCCTCGGGTTGCGGGTCATCGCATGCTTCGATGAGCTGATCGTCGGCAACGTCAACACCCGTGCGCTGCTCGCCGCGGCCGCATCGCTGGCCGGTTGTGCGGCGGGGTTCGGCCAGAGCGACCCGACCCGGGTGATCCGCGTGGGGCCCAAGGGCGAGCTCCTGCCAGGACCGGGGCCGGCTCCGGCTGCGGAGGCGTCGGCCCCGATCGCGGCGGGCATGGTGGTGTGGCTGGAGCGTGAGGGTGCGGCGCTGGCCAACGATGCGATCATCCTCGAGCGCCTGGCACTGGCCGTACGCATCCGGCAGGGTCGTGGCCCGCGCGAGGTCGACAACCGGCGACATCTCGGGATTCTGACCGACCGTGAGGCGTCCGATGAGGAGCGTCTCGCCGCAGCCGGTGCGATCGGCCTGGTCGCCTCCCACCGTTACCGCGTGGTGGCGGCGCCCCTGTTCGCGGTGTGGTCGGGACGCCCGAGCGGACCCGAGGACGTGATCGGCACCCGCTACGGCCCGATCCATGCGCTCGTCATCCCGGAGACGTACGACGCCTTCGAGGCCTCCCCGTCCGGCATCGGCGCGGCGACGACGGTCGTCGGTCTCCACCATTCCTTCCGGACCGCTCTGGTGGCGCTACGGCTCTCGCTGCCCCCAGCCGAGCCGCAGGTGCTCGCGGACACCTACGGCGGTCTCGTCGAGCTGCTGGCCGAGGCCGGTGACGACGCCTGGCATCGTGACGCCGAGTGCCTCGATGCGGTGGCTCGGCACGCGTGGGGCATGGAGACCGTCGACGCGCTCGTCATGACGCAGTCCGTGCGCGAGGCGGCACGCAGGCTCGGCATCCACCATTCCACGATGCAGTCTCGCCTCGACACGATCGCCGCCACGCTCGGGTTCAACCCGATCGCGGGGTTCGGCAGGTCGCGCCTCGGGACCGCCTACCTCCAACACCGGATGCGGCGGTCGACGGTGCTGGACCTACCAGCGCCGTCGATGCGCTGAGCGGGTCAGCCGCGGGCGCGGGTGGAGACCAGAACGCGGGCGAGGCCGGCGGAGATGAGGGCGGCGCCGAGCATGTGGAAGCCGACCAAGAGGACGGGGAGGTCGGTGAGGTACTGGACCCAGCCGATCAGGCCCTGGGCCAGCTCGATGACCAGCAGGACGATCGTGACCCGGCGGACGTACGCGTTCTTCCGGCCCAGCCACAGCGTGACCAGCGTCGCGGCGATGAGCGCGTAGACGGCGTAGGCGTGGAGGTGGGACATCAGGGCCGGGTCGAGGCCGGTGCGGCGGGAGTCGAGGTCGCCGGAGTGAGGGCCGGAGCCGGTCACGACCGTGCCGAGCCAGAGCGAGAGCCAGCCGACGACGAAGGTGACCACGGCGGCGATGCGTACGGTGCGCGGCGCGGCTTCACGCTCCGGCGAGCGGAGGTCGTCGAGCAGCCATACGCACAGGCCGACCATCGCCATCGAGGCGAGCAGGTGCAGCGCGACGACATAGGGGTTGAGCTCGGAGAGGACGGTGATGCCGCCGATGACACCCTGCAGCGGGACACCGAGGGCGATGACGACTGCCAGGGTGCGGATGGTGCCGCGGCGGTTCCAGACGGCGATGACGACGGTGATGGCGATCGCGGCCAGGACGTAGGTCAGCAGCCGGTTGCCGAACTCGATGACGCCGTTGATCCCGAGCGCCTCGTGAGTCACGTAGGACTCCTCGGTGCACTTGGGCCAGGTGGGGCAGCCGAGGCCGGAGCCGGTCAGCCGGACCACCGCGCCGGTCACCACGATCCCGATGTTGGCGACGAGGTTGGCGATGGCGAGGCCGTACGCGTGGGCGCGGAGCCAGCCGAGGACCTTGTGCCTGGCCGAGGGGCCGGGGTCGGTGGAGGGTTCGGTGGTCGTCATTCCCACTTGAAGGTCCTAGCGGTGAGGGTGGAGCCGAGGACGGCCCAGATCAGGAGCACGCCGAGGTCTCGCCAAGCCGGGACGCCGTCGAGGAAGGCGGTGCGTACCGCCTCTCCGAGTGCGCCCGACGGGAGCCAGCGGGCGACGTCGCCGTAGGCGCCGTAGGCGGTCAGCGGCAGCACCACGGCACCGCCGGCCAGAAGAAGCAGGTAGATGAGGTTGGCCGCGGCCAGGGTCGCCTCGGCGCGCAGCACGCCGGCGACGAAGAGCCCGAGCGAGGCGAAGGCCAGCGTGCCCATCGCGATGGCGAGGAAGAAGGCGAGGACGGTGCCGAACCCCGCGGCGGGGGTCCAGCCGAGGATCTGGCCGACGGCGCCGATGACGAAGAGCTGCACGAGCTGTACGCAGCCGAGCGCGAGCACCTTGCCGGCGAGCAGCCCGATCCGGGGCAGCGGTGAGGCACCGAGCCGCTTGATCACGCCGTAGCGCCGCTCGAACCCGGTCGCGATCGCGAGGCTGGTGAAGCTCGTGGACATGATCGCCAGCGCGAGGACGCCCGGGGTCAGGATGTCCACCAAGGCGCGGTCGGTGCCGAGGTCGAGGTCGATCGCGTTGCCGGCGGTGACGCCGCCGATCAGCACCATCACCGGGATCACGACGGCCAGCAGGAGCTGCTCTCCGTTGCGAAGCATCAGCTTCGCCTCCATCAGCGCCTGGGCGACCACCTGTTGGGTGATCGGGGCGCCACCGGGCTTCGGGGTGAAGGTCCCCGTGGCCACCTCAGACATGCTCGATCCCCTCGGTGAGATGGAGCCCTCCGGTGAGATCGAGGAACACGTCCTCGAGGCTCCTGCGGCCCAGGGTCAGCGACTCCGGGAGGACGTCGTTCTCCTCGCACCAGCGGCTCACCTTGGCGAGGGTGGTCGGGTCGGCCTTGCCGGTGACCCGCATCGAGCGCTCGTCGAGCAGGGTCACCTCGGTGTCCTCACCGAGCGCCTTGCGCAGCGACTCGCGGGCACCCGGCGGGAACGGCTTGGTCACCACCAGCCGCACGGTGGCGGTCGCGCCGCCGCGGGTGAGCTCGAGCGGAGTGCCGGAGGCGATCATCCGGCCGCGATCGATGATGTGCACCTGGTCGGCCAGCTCCTCGGCCTCCTCCAGGTAGTGGGTGGTCAGCACGACGGTCACGCCGTCGGCGCGGAGCTCGCGCAGCAGCTCCCAGGTCGTACGCCGCCCCTGCGGGTCCATTCCCGCCGTCGGCTCGTCCACGAACACCAGCTCCGGCCGGCCGACCAGCGCCATCGCCAGCCCGAGCCGCTGCTGCTGCCCGCCGGAGAGTCGCCGGTAGGGGGTGCGACCGCACTCGCCCAGACCGAGCCGGTCGGCCAGCTGGTCGACGTCGAGCGGATGCGCGTGCAGCCGGGCGATGTGCTTGAGCATCTCCATGGCGCGTACGCCGCTCCAGGCGCCCTGCCCCTGCAGCATCACCCCGATCCGGGGGAGCAGCTGTTTGCGGTCGGCGATCGGGTCGAGCCCGAGCACCCGCACCGTGCCCTGCTGGGGCTTGCGATAGCCCTCGCACGTCTCCAGGGTGGTCGTCTTCCCGGCGCCGTTCGGCCCGAGCACGGCCGTGATCGAGCCCTCGGCGACGCTCAGCGTGAGGCCGTCGACGGCCGTCTTGTCGCCGTAGGCCATGCGCAGGTCGCGTACCTCGACAGCTGGCCTGGCGACGGAAGATTCCACGGCGGCAGTCTAAGAAGGCGCACGCCGGGGGCCCAATCGCGTAGCTGTGATCCTGTGGATTCTTAGCCGGCTATCAGGACGTTGGCCGCCCAACTCCCACCGAAGGACGGCCAACGCGGGGATGAGACGTGATGCCCCGGGGGCCATGACGCGGTGTCTCAGACACAATTTCTGCTCAGGAGATCAACAGACAAGGCGGTCAGGAATCGAGAAGCCCCAACGGCCCCGGGATTCCTAAGGTCGAGACATGTTCACACTTCAGACCATCACCCTCGACGCAACCGACCCCACGGACGCCCGCGCGTTCTACGAGAAGGCCTTCGGGCTCACCGACCAGATCTCCGTACGCCAGGGCCCGGGCACCGGCACCGGCCGGCCGTTCACGATCTCGCTGGTCGTGAGCCAGCCCTCGACGGTCGACAGCCTCGTCGACTCGGCCCTCGCCGCCGGCGCCACCTCGCTCAAGCCGGTCGAGAAGTCGTTCTGGGGCTACGGCGGCATCGTCCAGGCTCCCGACGGCTCGATCTGGAAGCTCGCGACCTCTCGAAAGAAGGACAACGGGCCGGCGACCCGGGAGATCGACGACATCGTCCTGCTCCTCGGCGTCGCCGACGTCAAGGCGAGCAAGCGGTTCTACGCCGAGCGTGGGCTCGGGGTGAAGCGGAGCTTCGGTGGCAAGTACGCCGAGTTCGAGGCCGCTCCCGGGGCGGTCCAGCTCGCGATCTACCCGCGGCACGCCCTGGAGAAGGAGACCGGTGTCGCGCTCGACCCGTCCGCCGCGTACGGGATCGTCCTGGGTGGCGCCGGCGAGGCCTTCACCGACCCGGACGGGTTCACCTGGCAGGCTGGGGACCATGGCACGCACGATCGCGACGAACACGACCGTTGATCTCGAGGGGCTCCTGGAGTTCGTACGTCCCCGCCACCAGATGATCCTGGTGACCGGCCGAGCCGACGGGTCTCCGCAGCTCTCGCCGGTCACCGGGGGCGTCGACGACGACGGGCGGATTGTGATCGCGACCTACCCCGAGCGGGCCAAGACCCGCAACGCCCGCAGCCGTCCGCAGGTCAGCGTCATGGTGCTCTCCGAGGAGTGGAACGGCGCCTGGGTCCAGGTCGACGGCGACGCCGAGGTCCTCGACGCGTCCTCCGGATCCGAGGCCCTCGACGCCTTCGTCACCTACTTCCGCAACATCTCCGGCGAGCACTCCGACTGGGACGAGTACCGCCAGGCCATGGTCGACCAGGGCAAGTCCCTCCTCCGGATCACCCCGAAGCGCTGGGGCCCGGTCGCCACCGGCGGCTTCCCCGCCCGCCTCGCCTGAGCGGGCGATACCGCTGACCAGCGGTCGACGCACTTTACGGAAAGCGGATACCCGGAGCGCAGACTCCCTTTACCGTTGGTCCCCGTGAAGTCTCGATGGGCGACTCTGACGGCGGTCCTGCTGGTCGGTGCGATGCTCGCGGGCTGTGGGGAGGAGTCGGGTTCGGCTCTGACCGAGAAGTGGACTCGACCGGGCGGTCCGGAGACCGAGTTCCTGTCGTCGGGTTCCTGGACGGCCACCGACGAGCTGTGGATCTACGCCAACATCGACGACTCCCGGATCGAGGCCGTACGTCTCGCCGACGGCAAGGAGGCCTGGCATCTGCCTCTGGAGGAGAACGTGTGCGAGATCTCCCCGGTGAACGAGGCCGGGCTCGTCGCGGTGCGTGACCATCCGTCGGGCTCGCACGGCTGCAACCGGGTCGCGGTCGTGGACACCTCCGACGGCGAGATCGTGTGGTCCGCGAAGTTCGAGTCGATCGGTGGACGCTCCGAGGGCGGTGGCATGGTCGGGCTGACCGAGGCGACCGTGTCGGTCGCGACCGATTGCGCGATCGAGCGCTGGGAGGTGACGACAGGCGACAGGCTGGAGCCGCTGAAGGCTCGTCAAGGTGCCGCCGAGCTGGGCTCGTTCGGATGTCGGGTAGCCACCACAGGTCCCACTGCCCTGGTCTCCGAGAAGGACGGCCTCAGCGGCTTCGACGTCGACACCGGCCAGCGCGCGTGGACTGTCCCCGGCGATCGGCCCTACGTGGGTGCGGTCTACGCCACCGGTCCGATCGTCGCCGACATCTGGATCGAGGGAGCGCAGGGTGTGCGCACCATCGACCCCGGCACCGGTGAGATGGGGAGAACCGTCGGCCGGGCACAGGAAGGTGTCGCCACGACGCCGGTGCTCGGGTCGGCCGACGTCGTGGACGACCGGGTCTTCGGCTCCTACGACGAGGAGCTGTCCGGGCCTGACGATGCCGGTGACGGTGCCCTTCGAGCCTGGGACCTGAGCTCGGGGACCGTGCTCTGGAGCCGCGCTGGCCAAGCCGGCGACACGTTCTTGGGAGCCGACGAGAACGGCGTCTACATCGGTCGTGACACCCAGTCCGATACCGGCTACGCCGTGATCCGTCGCGATCTCGACGGCGGTGGCGAAGAAACCCTCGGCACCGTCGCGACCACTCCCACCATGGTGACGAAGGTCGGTGACCTGCTGATGGTGGGCAGCGTCGACTCGACGAGCGAGGACAGCGAGACGACGGCCTACGAGCTGCCGTCGAAGGGGAACTGAGGATCCGCCTGGGCCTGCAGTGGGTTGTGAAGCTGAGCGTGGTCTATAGGTCACTCTCAGCTTCACAACCCTCGGGAACGCTGCCAGATCCCGAGGCGGTGGCTCCATGGCAGTCGCGGGTTCAGTCGGCGCGGCTCGGAGAGGTGGATCAGGTCGAAGTCGGGGCCGAGGGCGCGGGTCATGTCCTCGGGGACGTACGTCCATGGCGGGCCCGCTTCCTCGCTCGGCCGGTCGATCGGGAAGACCCCTGACGCGACCCGCCCGCCGGGGCGTACGACCGCGCGGGCCAGGTCGCCGACGCGGCCGCGCCAGGCGGGCGGCAGCGCGCAGAAGAAGGTGTGGTCCCACATCAGGTCCACCGGTCCGCCGGTCGCGTCCAGGACGATGTCGACGTCGAGCGCGTCGCCGACCACGTAGGTGAGATCCGGGTAGTGCTCTGCTGCATAGGCGGCCGCCGTCGGCGAGACGTCGACAACCGTCGTACGCCATCCGGCTGTCGCCAACCCCGCCGCATCGTGTCCGCGGCCGGCGCCGGGTGCGAAGGCGCTACCGGGCTCGCCGAACAGCGCCGCGTCCTCCTCGACGTAGGTCAAAGGAGCGCCGAGGTCCCAGCCGGTCGTGCCGCGGACGTAGGCGGTCTCCCAGTCCGTGGGGTCGTTGACTGTCATGGGCCGCAGTCTCTCAGCCAGCGCGACGGATGGTTCCGTATGCCGTCGCCGACCGGTACGCTTTCGAACATGAGATCGACTGGGGGTGCGTCCAGGTGGGACGTGCCGCTGCCGTTCGATGTCGCTCTCGAAGCGGTGCCGGTGCCTGCCAAACGATCACCCGCGCCTGCGCCGGAGGACGGAGCGCAGGTCCACCGTCTTGTCGGCGCACACCTCACCTCCCGCGGCCTGCCGCCCGGCTCCGACTTGATGATCAACCCCCGCCGACCCAGGCGCGGTGAGGTGGCGGTCGTGCGCTCTGGAGGCCGCACCCGGGTCGGCATCTTCGACCTCGAACGCGGTCGCGCGGTCCTCCGCTCCGACCGTGGCACCCGTTGGCTGCCGCCCGACACCGTCTTCGTCGGCGTCGCCGCTCTCGCCTCCCCGACCCTGGACGGGATGCCGACGGGCTGATCGGTGGTGACGTACGACACGTCGTCGCCGCCCGACGGGCTAGTAAGGGTTGCCTTCGTTGAATCCCTCGGGGGAATAACGTCACAATGGTGTTGTGAAATTCGACGAGAGCACTCTGCCCGCTCATGGGCACAGCGCAGAGACCAGCGAGGAGAGCACCCGCCAGCGGGTCGCTCGGTCGCTGCTCGTCGACGGTCCGCAGACCGCTGCGACGCTGGCCAAGCGCCTCGATCTCACCCCGGCCGCGGTCAGGCGCCACCTGGACGCCCTGGCCGAGGAGGAGGCGGTGGAGCAGCGCGAGCCGCGCACCGCGTCCACGCGCGGGCGGGGCCGCCCGGCCAAGCTCTTCGCGCTCACCGACCAGGGTCGGGACGGCTTCGAGAAGAAGTACGACGACCTGGCGGTCGAGGCGCTCCGGTTCCTCTCCGAGGTGGCCGGCGAGGAGGCCGTGCGGGAATTCGCGGAGCGCCGCGCGGCGTTCATCAAGCAGGGACTGGACCGGATCGCCGCCGGCGAGACGGACCTCAGCCCCGCGCAGGTGCTCGCGAACGTGTTCACGGCCAACGGCTACGCGGCCTCCGTCAGGGAGCTGCCGCTGATCAACGGTCATGACGCGGGTGAGCAGCTGTGCCAGCAGCACTGCCCGGTCGCCCACGTCGCCCAGGAGTTCCCCGAGCTCTGCGAGGCGGAGACAGAGGCGATCGCGAAGCTGCTCGGCACCCACGTACAACGCTTGGCCACCATCGCCCACGGCGACGGAGTCTGCACGACGCACATCCCTCCTGGATCCTCCGGTCCCGGCGAAGTTTCGAAGAAGAAGGAGCAGGTCACGACATGACCTCCATCGAGGAGCTCAACCCCGAGCTGAAGGGCATCGGCAAGTACGAGTTCGGCTGGTCCGACTCGGACGTCGCCGGTGCCGCGGCACAGCGCGGTCTCAACGACGCCATCGTCCGCGACATCTCCGGCAAGAAGTCCGAGCCGCAGTGGATGCTCGACCTGCGCCTGAAGGGCCTCAAGCTCTTCGGCCGCAAGCCGATGCCCACCTGGGGCTCCGACCTCTCGGACATCGACTTCGACAACATCAAGTACTTCGTGCGCTCGTCGGAGAAGCAGGCCACCTCGTGGGAGGACCTGCCCGAGGACATCAAGAACACCTACGACCGGCTCGGCATCCCGGAGGCGGAGAAGCAGCGCCTCGTCGCCGGTGTCGCCGCGCAGTACGAGTCGGAGGTCGTCTACCACTCGATCCGCGAGGACCTCGAGGCCCAGGGCGTGCTCTTCCTCGACACCGACACCGCGCTCAAGGAGCACCCGGAGATCTTCCAGGAGTACTTCGGCACGGTGATCCCGGTCGGCGACAACAAGTTCGCCGCGCTGAACACCGCGGTGTGGTCGGGTGGATCCTTCATCTACGTGCCCAAGGGTGTCCACGTCGACATCCCGCTGCAGGCCTACTTCCGGATCAACACCGAGAACATGGGCCAGTTCGAGCGCACCCTGATCATCGCCGACGAGGGCTCCTACGTTCACTACGTCGAGGGCTGCACCGCGCCGATCTACCAGTCCGACTCGCTGCACTCCGCGGTCGTCGAGATCATCGTGAAGAAGAACGCCCGGGTTCGCTACACGACCATCCAGAACTGGTCGAACAACGTCTACAACCTGGTCACCAAGCGCGCCGTCTGCGAGGAGGGCGCGACCATGGAGTGGGTCGACGGCAACATCGGCTCCAAGGTGACCATGAAGTACCCGGCGGTCTACCTGATGGGTGAGCACGCCAAGGGCGAGACGCTCTCCATCGCCTTCGCCGGCGAGGGCCAGCACCAGGACGCGGGCGCCAAGATGGTGCACGCCGCCCCGAACACCTCCAGCTCGATCCTGAGCAAGTCGGTGGCTCGCGGCGGTGGCCGCACGTCCTACCGCGGTCTGATCCAGATCAACGAGGGCGCCCACGGCTCGAAGTCCAACGTGCTGTGCGACGCGCTCCTGGTCGACCAGATCTCCCGCTCGGACACCTACCCCTACGTCGACATCCGCGAGGACGACGTCTCGATGGGTCACGAGGCGAGCGTCTCGAAGGTCTCCGACGACCAGCTGTTCTACCTGATGTCCCGCGGCATGGCCGAGGACGAGGCGATGGCGATGATCGTGCGCGGCTTCGTCGAGCCGATCGCCAAGGAGCTCCCGATGGAGTACGCCCTCGAGCTCAACCGCCTGATCGAACTGCAGATGGAAGGAGCCGTCGGCTGATGACGGCAGTAGCTGACGCTCTCGAGATGAACAAGGTCGAGAGCCACCTCCACCCGGAGGGAAGTTTCGACGTCGATGCCCACGAGGTGCCGAAGGGTCGCGAGGAGATCTGGCGGTTCACCCCGCTCAAGCGCCTCCACAAGATCCACGACGACGCCCCGTTCGCCGACGGTGCGACCAAGGTGGAGATCGAGGCGGCCGCGGGTGTGACCGTCGAGACCGTGGCGGCCGACGATGACGTACGCGGGTCCTCGGGTCTGGTCCCGACCGACCGCGTCTCCGCGCGGGCCTGGGCGGCCAGCACCGGCGCGACCCTCGTGCGGATCCCGACCGACACCGTCGTCGAGGGCGCGACCGTGATCCGCCACCACGGCACCGGCTCGGAGACCGCCGGCGCCGGTCACGCGGTGATCGTGGCGGAGAAGTTCGCCAAGGCGACCGTCGTGCTCGTCTTCGAGGGCTCCGCCGTCGTCGCCGACAACATCGAGATCGTCGTCGAGGACGGTGCCGACCTCACCGTCGTCTCCGTCCAGGACTGGGCCGACGACGCCGTCCACCTCTCCACCCAGCACGCCAAGGTCGGCCGCGACGCCAACCTGAAGCACGTCTCGGTGAGCTTCGGCGGCGACGTGGTGCGCCACGACTTCTCGGCGGAGTACTCCGGTCCCGGCGGCTCCGTGGAGTCGCTCGGCCTCTACTTCGCCGATGCCGGCCAGCACATCGAGCACCGCCTCTTCGTCGACCACACCGCGCCGAAGACCAAGTCCAACGTGATCTACAAGGGCGCGCTGCAGGGCGAGAAGGCCCACGCGGTCTGGATCGGCAACGTGCTGATCCGCAAGGAGGCCGAGGGAATCGAGACGTATGAGGAGAACCGCAACCTCATCCTCACCGACGGTGCCTGGGCTGACTCCGTGCCCAACCTGGAGATCGAGACCGGCGAGATCGAGGGCGCGGGTCACGCGTCGGCGATCGGCCGTTTCGACGACGAGCAGCTCTTCTACCTGCAGAGCCGCGGCATCTCCGAGACCGAGGCCAAGCGCCTGGTCGTGCACGGCTTCTTCAACGACCTGATCCGTCAGATCGGTGTCCCCGAGCTCGAGGAGAAGCTGACCGGCACGGTCGAGGCCGAGCTCGCCAAGAACATCAACACCCTTATCGAGAAGGACGCAACCGCATGAGCACGCTTGAGATCAAGGACCTCACGGTCTCGGTCGACACCGAGGACGGTGCCAAGGAGATCCTCAAGGGCGTGACCCTGACGATCAACTCCGGCGAGACCCACGCGATCATGGGCCCCAACGGCTCGGGCAAGTCGACGCTTGCCTACTCGATCGCCGGCCACCCGAAGTACACCATCACCGGCGGCACCGTCACCCTCGACGGTGAGGACGTCCTGGAGATGTCGGTCGACGAGCGCGCCAAGGCCGGTCTGTTCCTGGCGATGCAGTACCCCGTCGAGGTTCCCGGCGTGAGCGTGGCCAACTTCCTGCGCACCGCGAAGACCGCGCTGACCGGCGAGGCCCCCAAGCTGCGTACGTGGGTCAAGGACGTCAACGGTGCGATGAACAAGATGCACCTGGACCCGTCCTTCTCGCAGCGCTCGGTCAACGAGGGCTTCTCCGGCGGCGAGAAGAAGCGCCACGAGATCGCCCAGCTCGACATCCTCGACCCGGCCTTCGCGCTGCTCGACGAGATCGACTCCGGCCTCGACATCGACGCGCTCAAGGTCGTCTCCGAGGGGATCAACGACTTCCGCGCCCGCGATGGCAAGTCGGTCCTGCTGATCACCCACTACACCCGCATCCTGCGCTACATCAAGCCTGACCACGTGCACGTCTTCGTGGCCGGCAAGATCGCGGAGTCGGGTGGCCCGGACCTGGCCGAGGAGCTGGAGGCCAACGGCTACGAGAAGTACGTCGCGGCAGGGGTCTGACATGAAGGGTCTGCTGCCCGACCTGGATCTGGTCCGCAAGGACTTCCCGATCCTGGAGCGCACCTTCGACGGCGGCGAGACCCCGCTGGTCTACCTCGACAGCGCCAACACCTCGCAGAAGCCGCAGATCGTGATCGACACCATGGTCGACCACCTGGAGCGGCACAACGCCAACATCGCCCGGGCGATGCACCACCTGGGTGCTGAGGCCACCGAGGCGTTCGAGGGGGCGCGCGACACCGTCGCGCGCTTCCTCGGCGCGCCCGAGCGCGACGAGGTGATCTTCACCAAGAACGCCTCCGAGGGGCTCAACCTGGTCGCCAACACCGTGCCGCTGGCCGAGGGCGACGTGGTCGTGACCACCGAGATGGAGCACCACTCCAACATCGTTCCGTGGCAGCTCGCCACGCAGCGTGCGGGTGCGACGTTGAAGTGGTTCGGGCTCACCGACTCCGGTGATCTCGACCTGTCGAACATCGACGAGCTGATCACGCCGGCGACCAAGATCGTCGCGCTGACCTGGGTCTCCAACATGCTCGGCACGATCAACCCGGTCGCCGAGATCGCCCGCAAGGCCCACGAGGTCGGTGCGCTGGTCGTCGTCGACGCCGCGCAGGCCGCGCCGGTGCTGCCGATCGACCTGGCCTCGATGGCCGAGGAGGAGCGTCCCGACTTCCTCGTCTTCACCGGCCACAAGGTCGTCGGCCCGACCGGCATCGGCGTCCTGTGGGGCCGGCGTGCCGCGCTCGAGGCGCTGCCGCCGTTCCTCGGTGGCGGCGAGATGATCGCGACGGTCACGATGGAGAAGTCGACCTACGCGCCGATCCCGCACAAGTTCGAGGCCGGCACGCCGCCGATCGCCGAGGCCGTGGGTCTCGGGGCGGCACTCGAATACCTCATGCACGTCGGCATGGAGAACGTCCACGCCCACGAGCAGGCGATCACGGCCTACGCGCTGGAGCGCCTCGCGACCGTCCCGGGCGTGACCGTGCTCGGCCCGGCCGACGCGGCCAAGCGCGGCGGAGCGATCTCCTTTGAGCTCGACGGTGTGCATCCGCACGACGTGGCCCAGGTCCTCGACTCCAAGGGCGTCGCCATCCGCGCCGGGCACCACTGCGCCAAGCCGGCCCACCAGCGGTTCGGCGTACAGGCCTCCAACCGGATGTCGTCCTACCTCTACACCACGCCCGCCGAGATCGACGCGCTGGTCGAGGGGTTGGAATACGTACGCACGTTCTTCAAGTTGGACCAGTGATGACTGCCGCGAACCTCGAGAGCATGTACCAGGAGATCATCCTGGATCACTACAAGAACCCGCACGGGAAGGGTCTTCGCGACCCCTTCGAGGCAGAGGTTCACCACGTCAACCCGACCTGCGGTGACGAGATCACCCTGCGGATCCACGTCGCCGGCGGCAAGATCGAGGACATCTCCTACGACGCCCTCGGCTGTTCGATCTCGCAGGCATCGGCCTCCGTGCTCAACGACCTGGTCGTCGGCAGGACGGTCGACGATGCGATGGTCATCCACGAGGAGTTCCTGCGGCTGATGCAGGGCAAGGGCCAGGTGGAGCCCGACGAGGACATTCTGGAGGACGGCATCGCCTTCGCCGGCGTCGCCAAGTTCCCCGCCCGGATCAAGTGCGCGCTGCTGTCGTGGATGGCGTGGAAAGACGCCACCGCCAAGGCTGTCGCCGAGGAGAACTGATGACTGAGACCGACCACACTGAGCACAATCACGCGGGTCACGACCACGCGGGTCACGACCACGCGGGTCATGACCACTCCGGTCACGACCACTCGGGCCACGGCCATGGCCACGGTCACGAGGCCCCGGAGTGGCAGGGGATGCGTACGTCCACGGTCGAGGGCGCGAGCCTGAAGATCGAGGACGTCGAGGAGGCGATGAAGGACGTCGTCGACCCCGAGCTCGGCATCAACGTCGTCGACTTGGGCCTGATCTACGGCCTGCACATCGAGGACCACTCCAACGTGGTCATCGACATGACGCTGACCTCGGCGGCCTGCCCGCTGACCGACGTCATCCAGGACCAGACCGCCCAGGCCCTTGAGGGCATGGTCAACGACGTGCACATCAACTGGGTCTGGATGCCGCCGTGGGGCCCGGACAAGATCACCCCCGACGGCCGCGAGATGCTGCGCGCGCTCGGGTTCAACGTCTGATCCCGTTCATCGACGGCATGACGCACCGCTGGGTGACATGGCTGGTCAGGGCCACGCCTCTCGGTGACACGCCTCGGTCGGGTGGTTGCGGGGTGTAGACACCAAGCTCGGGCCTCTGTCGGGTGTGCTGCCCAACCGGGCCTGTGTCTGTCAGGAGATCAGGCGTACTCCCGTCCTGGGCGGTCGCGATGGGCCGTCGGATCGCCAGGACCGAGGTCGTCCGCGATCTCCTTGCGGTGCTGCTCGAGGCGATCGCGTACGTGCGCATCGGTCTTCGAGAACGCATCGGCTGCGATCGCCAAGACCTCGCCGGCGTCGATGCAGTGCTGCCCCATGTTCAGCAGCACTGTGGTGAGCGCGTCGGTGAGCACCTCGATGAGGCCGCTCGGGCCGGTGGGTCCCAACCCGATGCTCGACGGTCGACTGAACGCGCTGCTCCCGGGGAAGACGTCGATGGCCTTCGCCGTGTTTCGGATTTGCTCGCCGACGAAACGCATGTCGTCGTTGCCGATGGTTCGGAGCTTGCCGGGATCGACATACACCTCCTCGCGCGCCGTGACCAGGTCAGTCGGATCAGTCTCGGAGAACAGGTCATCGGGGCGTGGGGGAGCGAACTTCGGCTCGGAGCCGGTGGCGCCGCTCATCTCCTGAAGCATCGCGTCCAGGATGTCCCAGACGGCCTGCTCCTCGGTGCGTATCCGCTCATTGAGCTTCTTGACGGCTGCGGCTGTGTTGTCGAGCACCACCTGCATGTTGGGTCCATGGAGTTCGCGTGTGTCGGGGGGCGCCGGAATCAGGGAAGTTGCCTTCTCGACCGTTGACAGCAACGTATTGGCCACTCCGACCACCGCGCCCACAGGACCGGATACCAAGAGGCCAACCACGCCTTGCAGGATGCCGAGGAGGGTCCAACCGGCCTTCGCGTCCGACCCGATGGGGTACATGGCCTTCGCTGCTTGCTCGGCGATCAGGGTGATCGCCTTGCGGGAGCGAATCCAGATCTGCTCCTCGGTGCGGTATGCCGCGGCCAGTGTGGCCCCAGCCACGGCGTCATTCATACAACTGGGGGCGACCCACGTGAGGAAGTTCTTGCTGAAGGCGTCTACCGTCGCGGCATTGAACGGCGCCAGCTCTGAGACCACGAAGGACAGCCGCGCGGCCAGTGCATTGCCTGACGGCTTGGACGTTTCTCCTGGTACCTGCCCACCACAGGCCAGCACCGAGATCGCGTCTTCAACCGACGTGGCGGGACCGGAGAATCGTGAGCTGTCGTAGGGGTTGGGCAGGTCGTGCCAGTCGCGGAATACATCCTCGACGGCCTGCGTCCACGGCTCATAGACGTCGGCGGTCGGATCGAAACGGATGTCTGACTCTGGCGTGTCGCCCAGACCCGCCGATGGTTCGGCGCGCAACGTCACCACGCCGGTGGGGGGACCGCCGGGGCCAGGGAAGCTCGTCACTACATAGCCCGACGCTCGGTGCACGTAGTGGTCGCCATGGAGGCTGCAGTCGTAGTTGTAGGACATCTCGGCCTGGATGGCCGCGTGCGCGACCTTCTCGACCAGCGAGCGGAGGTCCTCGTAGGAACCATGCGGTTGCGGATCAGAAGCGGTCATCTGCATTTCCTCTCAACGCGCGGTGCGGTCAGCCCGGACTACTTCGGCAAGCGTGACGGAGCCCGCTTTCACTTGTCTGTCACGCCGCCAGTTGTCGAACGTTGTCGGTGGGGTGTCTCGTGAACGCCGGGCAGGCAACCGCACTCGGCCCGAAGTCAGGTGAACCGTTACCCCGGGTGACCGCACCGAACTCGATGCCTCGCGACCCGGGCCGTTCGTGGATCGTGGGAGTCCTGAGG
>NZ_JBHVGB010000124.1:0-17973 GCF_042801335.1 Nocardioides sp. NPDC057577
GCCGCAGACCATGTCTGCGGCGGGCCGGTCTTTTTCCGGGATCCGGGATCGGTGCTTGCTATTGTTCGCGGACACGGTGTCTCATTAATCTGTTGGTGAGACGTCCGTCCGCGAACGAAGGAGGAAGCGTGATCGAGGTGACCACACGGCTGGTCCGGACCACCGACGGGCTGGAGCTCGCGGTCTATGAGCAGGGGCCGGCCGGCGCGGAGACCGTGGTGCTCGTCCATGGCTACCCCGACAACCACTCCGTCTGGGACGGGGTCGCCAAGGTGCTCGCCGAGCGCTTCCACGTCGTCGCCTATGACGTACGCGGCACGGGTGGGTCCGGGGTTCCCGACTCGACCGCCGGCTACCGGCTGGCGCAGCTCTCCGCGGACTTCAAGGCGGTCATCGACGCCGTCTCGCCCGACACGCCGGTGCACGTCGCGGCACACGACTGGGGCTCGATCCAGACCTGGGAGTCGGTGACCGACCCGGCGCTGAGCAGCCGGATCGCGACGTACGTCTCGATCTCGGGGCCCGACCTGGGGATGGCGACCGCCTGGCTGCGCGAGCGGGCCCACCTGGGGAGCTCGCTGCGGCAGCTGGCCCACTCCTGGTACGTCTTCGCCTTCCAGCTGCCGCTGCTGCCCGAGGCGATGGTGCGCTCGGGGCTGCTCGCCCGGTTCGTCGGCGGCGGGCCACGACCGACGAAGGACCAGGTCAACGGGGTGGAGCTCTACCGCGCCAACTTCCTCGGCAAGCTGCTCCGTCCGGAGCCGCGGTCGACGCAGGTGCCGGTCCTGGTGCTCGCCCCGCGCGGCGACGACTACGTGACGGTGCCGCTGCAGACCGAGGCGCCCCGGGCGTACGCAACGTCCCTGGTCACCCAGGTCATCGACGGCGGACACTGGGTGGTGGCCGCGGATCCGGAGCTGGTCGCAGGCGAGATCGCGGCCTTCATCGAGAAGGCGAGTGTGCGATGAGCGAGAGCACGAAGAGCAAGCGCGGGCACGAGCCGGCCAAGGTGGCTCTCCACCCGCGGAACGTGAAGTTCGACTGGAGCAAGCTGCCGCTGGTGTGGATCCCGGGGGAGGTCTTCGCCTCTCACTATGTCAACGTGCTGCATCTGCTGCTGCCCGAGGGCGAGCGGTGGTTCGTCAAGGTGTTCTCCGAGATCCTGCCGCTGATCGAGGACGACCAGCTGCGCGAGGACGTGATCGGCTTCATCGGCCAGGAGGGCGTGCACGCCGCCGCCCACCAGGAGGTGCAGGACTACTTCACCGACAACGGCCTCGACGTGCGTCCGTTCGCGGCCGAGATCGAGGCGCTGTTCCGCAAGATCCTGGGTGACCGCGACCTGACCGGCCGGGCCAAGGAGGAGTGGCTGATCGAGCGTGCCGCGATCATCGCGGGACTCGAGCACCTCACCGCCGTGCTCGGCAACTGGGTGCTCAACTCGCCCGCGCTCGACGCGGCCGGCGCCGACGAGACGATGCTCGACCTGCTGCGCTGGCACGGCGCCGAGGAGGTCGAGCACCGCAACGTCGCCTACGACGTCTTCCAGCATGTCGACGGGCGCTACAGCCGCCGGGTCCGCTCCTACCTGCTCGGCGGCACCGCGCTTCTCGTCCTGTGGTGGCGAGGCGCCGGCTACCTGATGGACCACGACCCGACCCCGCTCGATCCGGCACAGCCGCCGGCCAAGCGGCCGAAGGCACGGCTGTTCCAGCTGATCGACGCCGAGCGTCGCGGGCTGGTGCCGGGGGTCGTACGCATCGGATGGGCGACCTGGAAGTTCTTCCTGCCCAACTACGACCCGTCGGCGGAGGGTTCGACCGCCCAGGCGGTGAGCTATCTGGCCAAGTCGCCGGCGGCGCTGCGGGCTGACGCCCTCGCGGAGGGGCAGTGACCAAGCCCGCGCACTACGTGGTCCCGGACATCCCCGACTCGCGGCTCTACCGGGGCTTCGAGGCAGTCGTCGGAGGCTACTGGACCAAGGCGGCCTACCGCTCCTGGCGGCGCCGCAAGCCGCTCGGGCGGATCGACCGGGATCTGCACGTACGCGTCAGCCGGATCGACGTGGAGGGTCTCGACGTCAAGGCGATCTGGTTCGTTGCCGAGGGCGGGGGAGACCTGCCGCCCTGGGACCCGGGTGCGCACGTCGACGTGGTGCTGCCCAGCGGCCGGCTGCGGCAGTACTCGCTCAACTCCGACCCCGACGACCTCTCCGCCTACCGGATCAGCGTGCGTCGGATCGAGCCGACCGCGGGCGGAGGCGGTGGGTCCGTCGAGGCGCACTACCTCTCCGTCGGCGACCGGCTGGTCCTGAAGGGGCCGCGCAACGCCTTCCCGTTCGTCGACTCGCCCGCCGGCTACCTCTTCGTCGCCGGCGGCATCGGGATCACCCCGATCCTGCCGATGCTGCGCGACGTGGTGCGGCGGGGTGTGCCGTACGAGTTCGTCTACACCGGTCGCTCGCGCGAGACGATGCCGTTCCTGGCGGAGGTCCGGGAGATCGTCGGCCACCACGAGATCCAGGTGTGGCCCGACGACGAGATGGCCCCAGGTTCAGGGCGCCGTCCCGACGCGGCCAAGATCATCTCGCTGGCGCCCGAGGGGGCCGCGCTCTACTGCTGCGGTCCGATGCCGATGATCGACGCGATCCGCGCGCAGATCCCCGACCCGCTGATCGACACGCTGCACTACGAGCGGTTCTCGCCGCCGCCGGTGCTCGGCGGAAGCCCGTTCCGGGTGAGGCTCGAGGACTCCGACGTCGAGGTCGAGGTGGGCTCTTCGGAGTCGGCGCTGACGGCGGTCCGCCGGGTGCGGCCGGCCCAGGCGTACTCGTGCCAGCAGGGGTTCTGCGGCACCTGCCGGGTGCGGGTGCTGGAGGGGGAGGTGGAGCACCGTGACCACGCCCTCGCCGACTACGAGCGCGATGGCCACATGATCCTCTGCGTCTCGCGCGCGAAGGGGACCGTGGTGATCGACGGCTGAGGCCGGCGATAACGGTTTGCTCGGCGGGCGGCGGGCTGATGTCCTGTGCGACATGACTGCCCTCGCCGTTCCCACGATCGATCTCTACGACTCCTGGGCGGCGTGTGTCGCCGAGTTCGGCGGGGCTCATGTCGACGGCGCCTCCATCCCCGACGAGGAGGCCGCCGACGTGAGCCGGGAGGCGTGCGAGCGGCTGGTCGCGAAGACCGCTCGGGACCGGGATCTGTCGGTGCCGCCGCCGGCCGGCCGGGTGCACGCCTCCGCGTTCTGGATCACCGAGGGCTCCGAGGTGGTCGGGTTCATCCAGCTCCGGCACGCGCTCAACGAGTTCCTGGAGAACGTCGGCGGCCACATCGGCTACTCGGTGTGCTCCTCGGCCCGCCGCCGCGGTCACGCGGGGAGGGCGCTCGGGCTGGTCCTCGAGGAGGCCCGCGGGCTCGGCCTGGAGCGGGTGCTGATCACGTGCGACGACGACAACGAGGCCTCCGCACGCACCATCGAGTCCCAGGGCGGCGAGCTTCAGGACGTCATCGACGCGGCTGCGTACGGCTACGGGCCCACCCGCCGCTACTGGGTCAAGCTGTGAGCGCGGACGGGGTCGCCACCGAGGGCGAGGTGGAGTGGGCGCTGGACGGCGACTCCGCCGTGTCCGCCGAGCTGGTCGAGGGGGTGCTGACGATGTTGCGGACGACCGGACGTACGCCTGAGGTGGACGTCGACGTGCTGCGCGCGGCTGCCTTCCGGCTCGTCTCCGAGGACAGGCTCGACGAGGTCGGGCGGGGCTGGCTGGAGCTCCTCGACGCGGTCCGGGCGCACCCGGACGCCCGGTTGGCCGACCTGCCTCCGGCGCGCACCGACTGACCCGTCTCAGCTGGACAGCGAACGTCGGCGACTCGCCAGGCTCGTGAGGCCCTGGGCCGCGGCCCGGACGAGGGCCACATGGGCCTCGGGCCGGAAGCGACCCACCGGGCCGGTGACGCTGATCGCGGCCAGCGCCTTGTCGCCGCCCTCGGCGAGGACCGGAGCCGCGATGCACTGCAGCCCGGCGGCCGACTCCTCGCGCTCGAAGGCGACGCCGTTCTCGAGCACGGCAGCGAGCTGCCGCTCCAGCAGGCCGGGCGCGACGATGGTGTGAGGCGTACGTCGTTCGAGGGGGCTGCTGAGAATCTCCTGCTGCGCCTCGGCGTCGGCGTAGGCGAGCAGGACCTTGCCGATCGCGGTGCAGTGGACCGGCATCCGGCCGCCCGGCCGGGAGGGTGACTTCGCCTGACGGTGGCCGCCGATCTTGGCGACGTAGACGACGTCGTGGCCCTCGCGGACGCCCAGATGGACGGTCTCGTGGGTGCGCTCGTAGAGGTCCTGGAGGAACGGCATCGCCAGCTCCAGGAGCGAGCGCTCGACCGAGGCCCGCATGCCGAGCTCGAAGAGGCCACCGGAGAGGCGGTAGCCGAGGTTGGTGCGGTCCAGGAGGCGATTGGTGACCAGGTCGCCGGCGACGCGGTGGGCGGTCGCCTTCGGGAGTCCGGTGCGGCGGACGAGCTCGGCCAGGGAGAGCACCTGGTCGTCGACCGTGAAGGCCCGCAGGATGGTCACCGCCTTGCCGAGCACGGTGTCGAGATCGGCAGGCTGGTGCGGCATGGGATCACCGTACCGGTCAGCGGGACGCGCGCCGTCGTGCTGCGGCCATCTGCTGAGACCGTGGTCGCATGAACGAAGTGACCTCCTCGCCCGAGGTCGCCGGCGGCGCCGGCAGCTCCGCTGCCGTCGCGGCCGCCGCCGACCGGCTGCTGACCGCAGCCGCCACGGGCACTCCCGTGCCGCCGATGCGGGACCTGCTCGATGCGACCGATCTGGCGACCGCGTACGCGATCCAGGAGCGGCTCACCGCCGGCCGGCTCGCCGGCGGGGCGAAGATCGTGGGCCGCAAGATCGGGCTCACCTCCAAGGCGGTGCAGGAGCAGATCGGCGTGGACACCCCCGACTTCGGCGTGCTCTTCGACGACATGGCGTACGCGGACGGCGACGTGCTCCCGGCCGACGCGATCCTGCAGCCGCGGGCCGAGGCCGAGATCGCCTTCGTCCTCGCCTCGGACCTGGCAGAGGGTGACCTGAGCTACGACCAGGTCCGGGAGGCCATCGACTACGCCGTCGCCGCGATCGAGATCTGTGGGTCACGCATCGCCGACTGGAAGATCGCCTTCGGCGACACCGTCGCGGACAACGCCTCCGCGGGTGCCTACGTCCTCGGGACCGAGCGCCGGCGGCTGGACGAGTTCGAGCCCAAGGACGTCTCGATGTCGATGTCGATCGACGACGAGGAGGTCTCGACCGGCACCGGCGCCGCCTGCCTGGGTGACCCGGTCAACGCGGTCCAGTGGCTGGCTCGCTATGCCCGTGACTTCGGTGAGCCGCTGCGTGCCGGCCAGCTCATCCTCTCCGGTGCGCTCGGGCCGATGCGGCCGATCGCCCCGGGCAACACCGTTCGTTCCACCGTGTCGGGCCTCGGCTCGGTGGCTTTCACCGTAGGGAAGTGACGTCCATGCCAAACGAGAGCACAGCCAAGTCGAAAGTGGCGATCATCGGGTCGGGCAACATCGGCACCGATCTGATGATCAAGGTGATGCGGACCTCACAGCACCTGGAGATGGGCGCGATGGTCGGGATCGACCCGGCCTCCGACGGCCTCGCGCGCGCGGCGAAGTTCGGCTTCGCGACGACCGCCGAGGGCGTCGAGGGGCTGATCGGGCTGCCGGACTTCGACGACATCGAGATCGTCTTCGACGCCACCTCGGCCAAGGCCCACGTCGCCAACGCGGCCGCTCTCGAGCCCTACGGCAAGCGGCTGATCGACCTCACCCCCGCGGCGATCGGGCCGTACGTCATCCCGGCCGTCAACATCGACGAGCACATCGACGCCCCGAACGTGAACATGGTGACCTGCGGCGGGCAGGCGACGATCCCGATCGTGGCCGCGGTCGCGCGGGTCGTACCCGTGGCCTACGGAGAGATCGTCGCCTCGATCTCCTCGAAGTCGGCCGGCCCCGGCACCCGGGCCAACATCGACGAGTTCACCGAGACCACCTCGGGCGCGATCGTGCAGGTCGGCGGCGCCAAGCGCGGCAAGGCGATCATCATCCTCAACCCGGCCGAGCCGCCGCTGATCATGCGCGACACGGTGTATGCGCTGGTCGAGGGCGGGTCCCGCTCGCTGGAGGAGCTGACCGCGGAGATCACCGAGTCGGTCGAGAAGATGGTCGGTGACGTCGCTGCGTACGTTCCCGGCTACCGGCTCAAGCAGAAGGTCCAGGTGCAGGAGATCCCCGACGACCAGCCGGTGGAGACGCTCCTGGCGGAAGGCGAGACGACCCGGCCCACGCACCAGGTGTCGGTGTTCCTCGAGGTCGAGGGCGCCGCGCACTACCTCCCTGCGTACGCGGGGAACCTCGACATCATGACCTCGGCCGCGCTGCAGATGGCCGAGCGGATCGCTGCCAAGGAGGCCGCGCGATGAGCACGCCCATCTATGTTCAGGAAGTCTCGCTGCGCGACGGCATGCACGCCGTACGCCACCGGATCACCCCCGAGGACGTCAAGCGGATCGTCATCGCCGCCGACGAGGCCGGCGTCGACGCCATCGAGGTCGCCCACGGCGACGGCCTGACCGGCGGCTCGATCAACTACGGCCCCGGCTCCAACTCCGACTGGGAGTGGATCGAGGCGGCTGCCTCGGTCATCAAGAACGCCCGCCTGACCACCCTGCTGCTCCCCGGCGTCGGCACGATCGAGGACCTGCGTCGGGCCTACGATCTCGGCGTGCGGTCGGTGCGGGTCGCGACCCATTGCACCGAGGCCGACGTCTCGGCCCAGCACATCGCCGCGGCTCGCGAGATGGGGATGGACGTCTCCGGGTTCCTGATGCTCAACCACATGGCGCCGGTCGAGGTGGTGGCGCAGCAGGCCAAGCTGATGGAGTCCTACGGCGCCCACTGCGTCTACATCACCGACTCCGGCGGCCGACTGACGATGAACGACGTACGCGACCGCGCCCGCGCCTACCGCGACGTCCTCGACGACGAGACCGAGATCGGCATCCACGCCCACGAGAACCTCTCGCTCTCGGTGGCCAACTCGGTCGTCGCGGTCGAGAACGGCGTCTACCGCGTCGACGCGTCCCTTGCCGGCCACGGCGCCGGCGCCGGCAACTGCCCGATCGAGGCGTTCATCGCGGTCGCCAACCTGTCGGACTTCAAGCACAACTGCGACCTGTTCAAGCTCCAGGACGCCGCCGACGACATCGTCCGGCCCCTCCAGGACCGTCCTGTCCGAGTCGACCGCGAGACGTTGACGATGGGCTACGCCGGCGTCTACTCGTCCTTCCTCCGCCACGCCGAGAACGCCTCCGCCCGCTATGGCGTCGACACCCGCGACATCCTCATGGAGTGCGGCCGCCGGGGCCTGGTCGGCGGCCAGGAAGACATGATCGTCGACATCTGCCTCACGAAGCTCGAGGAGCGCGAGGCCGCGGGCGCCTAGCCGACTCAGCGGAACGACGTGGGAGTCCTGAGGTCACTAGGTGACTTCGGGACTCCCACGTCAGGCTTGGATGAACCGTCGCTCGCCATTTCCATGCACATGCACGGAAATGACGGGCCACCGTGTGACTGAAGCCGCAACTTCGGCACATATGTGTGGAAGTTGCGATCGGTGGCGCAGGTCTGAGCGGGACGTACGTGCCCTCGGGAGGAGTCGAACCTCCATCTCCGGCTTCGTAGGCCGGCGTCGTAGTCCGTTGGACCACGAGGGCGTGGCGGGGCCTGGAGTCGAACCAGGACCATCGGGCTTATGAGGCCCAAGGCGTCGCCGGACACCCGCGTCGAATCAAGGTCTAAAGCCCGGGCGGTGGGAGTCGAACCCACTTTCCGCCGGTTTTGGAGACCAGCCGCCTATCCGTTGGCTCACCCAGATGCAGGCGAGCTCTGTGCCGGATCGGCTGTTACAGGGCTCGCTCCTGGAGGTGGCGTCGCCAGCGACGGGCAGTCGGCATGTGTCCCACTGCTCCACCTCCTTGGATCCGCGCGGCTCGGTGCTGCGCTCGATGACCACCACGCTACGCAGCCGCTCGTGTGGGCGCCAACTGGTTTATCGCGATATCCCGATATGGCGCCGTGACTACGAAAAGGGAGTCAGGTCCTTCGACTACGTTTTCGTAGTCAAAGGACCTGAATACGTTATCGTAGTCGTAGGAGGTGCTCATGTCGTACACCGGAAAGGTCACCAGCCCGGAGTCGCTCGGGCGGATCCTGCAGCAGGCGCGCCTGCTCAACGGGTGGAGTCAGCGTGAGCTCGCGGCGAGGATCGGAACGACGCAGCGCTACATCTGGGAGATCGAGGCGGGCAAGCCGTCGATCTTCGTCGAGCGGCTGTTCGCGCTCATGCGGGAGACCGGGACCGAGCTGACGGCCACCATCGAGCCCAGGAGCGACGATGAGTGACCTCGTCGTCGAGCTCTACGGCCAGCCGATCGGTCGGCTGGCCGGGTCGAGCACGACGTACGACTTCATCGCCTCTGCCGAGGCGGTGGAGACGTACGGCCTGGACAGCACGGTCCTCTCGCTGGCAGTTCCGCTGGCCCCGGTCGCGCCGCGCGGGCGGAAGCCGCGACGGCAGAACTTCTTTGCCGAGATGCTTCCCGAAGGTCGGATGCGGTCGAGGCTCGCGGCGATGGCCGACGTCAGTGAGCGCGATGTGATCGGACTGCTGCGGGCCTATGGGCGAGACGTCGCGGGGGCGCTGCAGATCTGGGACCCGGAGGTTCCTGGCGAACCGCGGATCCCGAAGCTCGAACCGGTCGGTGAGCAAGGTGTCGCGGATCTTCTCGGCGAGGTGAGCTCCTTCCCGCTCGCCAACAAGCCGGTCGGTGGCAAGACGTCGCTCGCCGGGGTTCAGGACAAGATCGTCCTGGTGCGCGACGAGCACGGCTGGCACCGAGCGCTGGACGGGTATCCGTCCACGCACATCCTCAAGCCGGTCACCACTGACTTCCCGTCGATGATCTACGACGAGGAGTATGGCGCTCGGTTCGCGCAGGCCTTGGGGCTGACGACGTACGACACGTTCATCGAGGAGTTCGCGGGCGTGCCGGCGCTGGTGATCGAGCGGTATGACCGGGGCGATGCGGTCGATGGTGTCCCGAGTCGAGTGCACCAGGAGGACTTCAACCAGGTCCTGGGTGCTCGAGGAGATCAGAAGTATCAGAAGTACGGAGGCAAGGTCTCGCTGAAGCGGATCGCCGGTGAGTTCCGTGCGCTCGGTGACTCCGCCTCGCTGCGGAAGCTGGCCCGGATGACCGTGCTGGCGGCGGCCATCGGAAACCTGGACATGCACGCGAAGAACATCTCGATTCTCCATCATCCGGACGGCTCGGTCGAGATCGCTCCCGCCTACGACGTAGTCCCACAGCGGCATCTGCCGAACGACGGCGAACTGGCGCTCGCAGTCGACGGGGTCTATCAGCATGCGGCAATGACCCGCGGCAACCTCGTCGCCGAGGTCGCCTCCTGGCGACTCCGCGATGCGGAGGTGCTCGTCGATGGTGTTCTGGCGGACATCGCCGAGATCGTCGAGGTCGAAGTTCCCGCGCACGGGGCGCATCCGGGCCTGGTCGAGGACATCCGTAGCTTCACCGCCAACCTGAGGGATGGGCGTTCCGCGGGAGCGGAGCTGAGCGGATCTCGAGGACGGTTGTGACGGTCCCGCGGTGAGCCCTTTGCGGCTATGGAAGAGTCGTACCCGTGCGAACTGAATCTTCTCTCGACCTGCCGCTGGTCGGTCTGGCCGCCCTGTTCCTCGGTTCGGGGACCCTGCATCTGGTGAGGCCGCAGGTCTTCGAGCCGATCGTGCCGCCGCAGCTGCCGGAGCCGCGCAAGGTGGTGGAGGTCTCCGGGGTCGCGGAGATCGTCTGTGGGCTCGGGTTGCTGCACCCGCGGACCCGCAGGATCGCGGGGCTCGCGAGTGCTGCGCTGCTGGTCGGGGTCTTCCCGGCAAACGTGCAGATGAGCGTCGACGCGGGGAAGCGGGCGAACCGGAAGCGGACCGCGAAGTCGGCCGGATTCTTCGCGGGCACCGTCGCACGGTTGCCGTTGCAGTTGCCGATGATCAAGGTGGCGCTGCGCGCCGGAAAGAGGACCGACGCATGACGTACGCCCCGGCAGAGGATCGCTACGACGCGATGCAGTATCGGCGGACCGGGCACAGCGGCCTGGATCTGCCCGCGGTCAGCCTCGGGCTGTGGCACAACTTCGGTGACGACCTGGCGTTCGAGCGGCAGCGGGCGATCCTGCGTACGGCCTTCGACGCGGGCATCACGCACTTCGACCTGGCCAACAACTACGGCCCTCCCTACGGCTCGGCGGAGGAGAACTTCGGCCGCCACCTGCGCCAGGACTTCGCCGGGCTGCGTGACGAGCTGGTGATCTCGACCAAGGCCGGCTGGGACATGTGGCCGGGGCCGTATGGGAAGATCGGCGGCTCGCGGAAGTACCTGATCTCCAGCCTGGACCAGTCGCTGAAGCGGATGGGGCTCGACTACGTCGACATCTACTACCACCACCGTCCCGACCCCAGCACGCCGCTGGAGGAGACGATGGGTGCTCTCGACCAGATCGTGCGGTCCGGGAAGGCGCTCTACGTCGGGTTGAGCTCCTACTCCTCGGCGCTGACCAGGGAGGCGGCGGCGATCCTGCGCGACCTCGGCACCCCGCTGCTGATCCACCAGCCCTCCTACTCGATCCTCAACCGCTGGCTCGAGACCGACGGGCTGCTGGACACGCTCGACGAGGTCGGGGCCGGTGCGATCTCGTTCTCGCCACTGGCCCAGGGTCTGCTGACGAACAAGTACCTCGGCGGCAGCGTCCCCGAGGACTCACGTGCCGCCAAGGCGCGGTTCCTGACCCCGGAGGCGCTCACGCCCGCGACGCTCGCCGGCATCGAGTCGCTCAACAGCCTCGCCGCCGACCGTGGCCAGACCCTCGCCCAGATGGCGCTCGCCTGGGCGCTGCGTGATCCGCGGATGACCTCGGTCGTCATCGGCGCCTCCCGTCCGGAGCAGGTCACCGACTGCCTCGGTGCTGTCGGCGGCCCCGAGTTCAGCGCGGACGAGCTCGCCAGGATCGACGAGTACGCCACGGCCACCGGCATCGACCTGTGGAAGCGCGACCGGGTCGAGGGTGACTACCGGGAGATCTTCAACTGAGGCCTCCGCAGCGGCGCGATCACCGCTAGCCTGCGCTCATGCGGGTCGATGAGTATCTGACGTACGACGCCACCGGGCTGGCGAAGCTGGTCGCTGACCACGAGGTGACCGCGGCCGAGGTCCTGGTCGCGGCGCGGGAGCGGGCGGCGGCGGTGAACCCGCGGATCAACGCGGTCGTCGCGGACATCCCCGAGGCCGATGCCCAGGTCTCCGGCGACGGCCCGAGCGGGCCGTTCGCCGGGGTGCCGTTCCTGGTCAAGGACCTGGCGCAGGAGTACCGGGGACACCCGACGACCTACGGCTCGCGGTCGCTCGTCGGCGACGTCGCCGAGGAGCACTCCTACTTCACCCAGAGCGCCCTGGACGCCGGCCTGGTGATCTTCGGCAAGACGAACACCCCGGAGTTCGGGTCGAAGGGGATCACCGAGCCGGAGCTGTTCGGTGCCGCGCGCAACCCGTGGAACACCGACCACACGCCCGGCGGCTCCTCGGGTGGCTCCGGGGCCGCGGTGGCCGCCGGGATCGTCCCGGCCGCCGGAGCCAACGACGGCGGCGGGTCGATCCGGATCCCGGCGGCCTGCAACGGCCTGGTCGGGCTGAAGACCACCCGCGGGCTGCTGCCGCTGGGACCGCAGAGCCTGGACGCCTCCAACGGCTTCGTCGTCCAGGGCGTGGTGACTCGCACGGTGCGCGACGCGGCCGGGCTCTACGACGCCCTCATCGGTGACCGGCCGATGGCGATGATCCACGCGCCGCACCCCGGTGCGGACTTCGCGGACGACATCGCGACCGCGCCACGCAAGCTCCGGATCGGGTTCACCTCGACGTCCTCCATCACCGCGCCCGACCCGGAGGCGATCGCGGCCGTCGAGGATGCGGCCAAGGCCCTCGAAGCGCTCGGCCACGAGGTCGAGGAGGTCGAGGCGCCCTATGACGCCGCCGAGCTCGGCCGCGACTTCCTCACCATCTGGTTCGCCTCGGCGGCTGCCGAGGTCGCGGAGGCCAAGCTCCGTGTCGGGGCCAAGGACGCCGACTTCGAGGCCGACACCCTGGCGGTGGCCGAGCTCGGCCGGGCCGGGGGAGTGGTCGCCGTCGAGCTCGCTCACATCAACCGCCGCAACCACGTACGCCGCCTGAGCGCGTTCCACGAGACGTACGACCTGCTGCTGACGCCGACGCTGGCGAAGCCGCCGCTGAAGGTCGGGCAGCTGACCACGCCCAAGGCGCTCCAGACCGCGGCGCGGGTGCTGCACAAGGTGCACGGCGGGCGGATCATGCGCGCGACCGGGATGATCGACCAGCTGGTCGACGAGAACCTCGGCTGGGTGCCCTACACCCAGCTCGCCAACATCACCGGGCGCCCGGCGATCTCGGTGCCGACCTACCGGACCGCCGCCGGACTGCCGCTGGGCATCCAGCTCTCCGGGCAGCTCGGTGACGACGGCCTGCTGCTGCAGGTCGCTGCTCAGCTGGAGCAGGCGAAGCCGTGGGCGGAGCTCTGGCCCCAGCTCTGAGGGTCCGTGCGTGAAAGAAAATTACCTTTCCCGCACGAAGCGGGTTCCGGAGCGGCAGTATCGGGGTATGACACCGTCTCCGGACATGCTCATGACCTCTCGGCGCACGCTTCTCGGCGGCACCCTGAGCGGAGTCGCGATGACTCTCCTCGGTGGTGCCGCGGTGGCCTCGACCCCGGAGGACCCGACCAAGGCGACCAGGACGCTCGCCTCGCTGGCCGGCCGGCCACCGACGATCACGCCGGACGAGCTGACCTTCACCCCGCGCACCGTCCTGCGGCCCGGCCATGCGCGCCAGGTCGGCCTCGACCCGGCGCCGATCGCGAGGATCCGCACCGAGCTGGCCCGGTTCCTCGAGCCGACGACGGAGAACCCCGCCCACCCCCTGTACGCAGGGGCCACCGCGGTCGCGGTCAAGGACGGCGTCATCGTCGCCCACGAGAGCGTGGGCAAGGCGCTCCGGTACGGCTTGGACGGCACCGCTGTCATCGAGCTCCCGGCCGAGCAGCAGGTCGCGGCCGGGCTGGACACGATGTGGGACATCGCCTCGATGTCGAAGCTCTTCACCACGACCGCGGTGCTCCGGCTGATGGAGCAGGGCAGCCTCGACCTCGAGGCGCCGGTGGTCACCTACCTGCCCGAGTTCGCGCCGCGCGGCAAGGACGCGATCCTCGTACGTCACCTGCTCACCCACGTCTCCGGCCTGCTCGCCGGCCCGTCGCCGTCGCTGTGGGCGGGCTACGACACCTACGAGGAGCGGGTCGCGGCGATCATGGACACGACCCCGACCCACGCGCCCGAGCAGGTCTACCGCTACTCCGACATCAACCTGATCACCCTCGGGCTGCTGGTCGAGCGGCTCTCGGGGAAGACGCTCGACGTCTACGTCCGCGACCACATCACCGAGCCGCTCGGGATGCGCGACACCATGTACAACCCGCCCGCCGACCGCCTCGACCGTGTCGCTGCCACCGAGTACCAGCCGTGGGCCGGCCGCCCGATGATCCGTGGCGAGGTGCACGACGAGAACGCCTGGGCGCTCGGCGGCGTCGCCGGTCATGCGGGCGTCTTCTCGACCGCTGCCGACATGGCCAGGTTCGGCCAGATGTACCTCAACGGCGGCGTCTACAACGGCACCAGGATCCTGGACGAGGACACCGTCAGGCTGAGCCTGCGCGACTACACCGGCGCTCAGTTCCCCGGCAGCTCCCGTGGCCTCGGCTGGGAGCTCGCCACGACCTGGTACCACGGTCCGATCTGGTCCCCGGTCTCCTTCGGTCACACCGGCTACACCGGCACCAGCATCGTGATGGACCCGATCGGCCACCAGCTCGTCGTGCTGATGACCAACCGCGTCCACCCCAGCCGCGACTGGGGCAGCAACAACCCCTCCCGGCGCGCCGTCTCGGATGCGCTCGGCACAGCCTCGGCCGTCAGGCCGGCGACGGGACGTACGTCGTGGTTCTCGGGGCGTACGAACGCGAAGAAGGCCACGCTCGACGTGCCGCTCGCGGCCACCGACGGCGCGAGGCTCCGCTTCGACTATCGCTTCGACACCGAGCCGCGCTTCGACTTCGGCCGGCTGCAGTACTCCACCGACGGCACCACCTTCAGCCCGCTGCCCTGGACGCTCGAGGGTGGCGACTGGAGCTGGGAGACCAGCGAGGCGGTCAACGGCTACGGCGGCCGCCGGTGGCTGTGCGGCCGCGCCGAGCTCCCGGACGGCACGACCGCGGTGCGGTGGACCTATGAGACCGACTCGTCCTCCCAGGGGCGCGGGATCTACGTCGACGGGATCGTGGTCAGCCAGGGGCGGCGTACGTTGTTCGACTCCTCGCGACCGGCCGACGAGGCACGTGTCGTCGCCGACGGCTGGGCCCTCAGCGATCGGTGACACATCACCGATAGCCTCGGCGGCATGAGTCAGCCGCAGCAGCCGAACCCGTTCCTGGTCAACCAGCTCCGCGACGAGACAGACGCCAAGGCGCTCATCATGAAGGCGGCCGAGTCGAGCTCGGCGGGTGCGCCGAGGGGGATCCTGGACGCGATCCGCGACAAGCTCGTGGACCTGGGCCCCGAGCTGGTCGCGGTCTCCCACGACCTCGCCGAGCACCCGGAGACCGGCTTCGAGGAGCACCGGAGCTCGGCAGGGCTGGCCGAGTTCGTCGAGGCTCACGGCATCGAGGTGGCCCGCGGAGCCTACGGCCTCCCGACCGCCCTCTACGCCTCGGCCGGCGGCACCAAGGATGGTCCGACGATCGCCGTGCTCTCCGAGTACGACGCGCTCCCCGGCATCGGCCACGGTTGCGGCCACAACCTGATCGCCACCGTCGGCGTCGGCGCGTTCCTGGCCATCGCGAGCGTGATCGACCGCCTCGGTGGCCGCGTGATCTGGCTCGGCACCCCGGCCGAGGAGGGCGGTGGCGGCAAGGAGCTGATGGCGCAGAAGGGCGCCTTCGACGGCGTCGACGCGGCGATCATGGTCCACCCGTTCACCTACGACAGCTCCGAGCCCGTCTTCCTCGGCCGCAGGCAGTTGAAGGTGACGTACGTCGGGGTGCCGGCGCACGCCTCCATCCAGCCGTTCATGGGGCGCAACGCCCTGGACGCGGCCAACCTGCTCTACACCGGCGTCGCGCTCAACCGGCAGCAGATGCCGCCGACCGACCGGGTGCACGCGATCATCACCGACGGCGGCCTGCGCCCCAACGTGATCCCGGAGCATGCTTCGATCCAGTTCTACGTACGCTCCGCCTACCCCGAGACGCTCAAGATCCTCTCCCAGCGGCTGGAGGAGATGGCGATGGGCGCGGCGCTGATGACGGGCTGCGGTGTCGAGTTCAGCTGGGACGAGTCGCCGGTCTACCTGCCGATCCGCAACAACAGCGGGCTGGCGCAGGCGTGGAACCGCCGCTACCAGGAGCGCAACCACACCGTCCTCGCGCCCGGCGTCGTCCCGGACATGCTCGCCGGGTCCACCGACTTCGGCAATGTCTCCTTCCGGGTCCCCGGCCTGCACGCGATGGTCAAGATCGCCGAGCCCGACGTGTCGCTGCACAGCCGCGAGTTCGCCGCTGCCGCGGTCACGCCGTACGCCGACGAGGTGCTCGTCGATGCCGCCTACGGTCTCGCCGGGGTGGCTGCCGACTATCTCTCCGACGCGAAGCTGCGGGAGACGGTCCGCGACGAGTTCGAGGAGGCCGGCGGGGCGGTCGACGTTACCGAATTTTTCGGGTGATCAACGGTTGATGACGATTCGGCAGCGGTAACCCGATTACCTCTTCCCAAGAAGAACCCGAAGGGGCATCGTTCCCTTCGTCGATCACTGAGATGGGGAGCCCAGCAATGCCTCGTAACATCCGAAAGCTTCGACCCGTCGTGGCCGTTGCCGCCGTCGCTCTCGCGGCCGCCGCAGTCGCCACCCCGGTCGGGACCGCGTCTGCCAAGCCGGGGAAGCACCTCGTCGATGTCCAGCTGCTCTCGTTCAACGACTTCCACGGCAACCTCGAGGCGCCGTCGGGTTCGAGCGGGCGCCTGGTCACCGGCCACCACATCGACCCGGCCACCGGTGCGCCGGTCGACGAGACCGTCAACGTCGGTGGCGTGGAATACCTCGCCTCCCACCTGGCCGAGGCCCGCAAGGGTCACAAGCGCTCGCTGACCGTCGCCGCGGGCGACCTGATCGGCGCCTCGCCGCTGCTCTCGGCAGCCTTCCACGACGAGCCGTCCATCGAGGCGCTCAACAAGCTCGGCCTGGACGTGACCTCGGTCGGCAACCATGAGTTCGACGAGGGCTACCAGGAGCTGCAGCGCATCGCCAAGGGTGGCTGCATCGACGACGGCGACGGCGAGGACAACCAGAACTCCTGCGCCGCCCACGAGTACGGGGGCGCCGACTTCGACATCCTCGCGTCCAACGTGGTCGAGGACGCGAGCGGCAAGACGATCCTGCCGTCGTACGCCATCAAGGAGGTCGACGGCGTCAAGATCGGCTTCATCGGCATGACCCTGGAGGGCACTCCCGACATCGTCACCGCCGAGGGGGTCAAGGGCCTCACCTTCAAGGACGAGGTCGAGACGGCCAACGCGCTCGTGCCCAAGCTGAAGAGGAAGGGCGTCAAGGCGATCGTCACCCTGATCCACGAGGGTGCGAACCTGCCGAGGGAGAAGTGGACCGACCCGGCCACCGGCAAGGTCTACGACGTCAACGCCAGGTACGACTACACCTGCGAGGGCGGCGGCGAGCTGGTCGCGGGCTCGCCGATCGTGCCGATCGCCGAGAACCTCGACCCCGAGATCGACATGCTGGTCACCGGCCACACCCACAACCCCTACGTCTGCGACGTACCCGACCCCAAGGGCAAGTCCCGTCTGGTCACCTCGGCCTCCTCCTTCGGTCGGCTCTACACCGAGACCAACCTGAAGTACGACCTCAAGAAGCGCGACATCGTGCGCTCCTCGGTCAAGGGGTCCAACCTGCTCGTCACCCGTGACGTGGCCAAGGCCCCGGAGCAGACCACGCTGATCAACACCTACAAGGAGCTGGTCACCCCGATCGCCTCCCGGGTGCTCGGTTCGATCTCCGGCGATGTCACCCGCGCCACCAACGCCTCCGGCGAGAGCGCCCTCGGTGACCTCATCGCAGACGCCCAGCTCGCCGACCAGTCGACGGTGGTCAACGGGCAGGCACCGGTGATCGCGTTCATGAACCCGGGCGGGATCCGCGCCGACCTGACCGCGGCCAACTCGCCCTACGGCGAGGCAGTCGGTGACGTCACCTACGACGAGGCGTTCACGGTCCAGCCGTTCAACAACTTCATGGTCTCGCTGACCATGACCGGCCAGGACATCTACGACCTGCTCACCCAGCAGGTCACCGGCGCCAACGCCGCGTCCCACAAGATCCTGCAGGTCTCGGAGGGCTTCTCCTACCAGATCAGCCCCTCGGGTCCCGTCGACGGTTCGGTCACGCTCAACGGCCAGCCGATCGACAAGGCCGCGTCCTACCGGGTCGTGACCAACAACTTCCTGCAGGGCGGCGGCGACGCCTTCGCGGCCTTCACCCAGGGCACCGACCCCTACTACGGCGGCCTCGACATCGACGCCTTCGCCGCCTACCTGGAGGCGAACTCGCCCTACACCCCGGGCCCGCTCGACCGCATCACCGGCACCCACTGAACGAAGACACGTTGCTAGGCAGCGGGCCCGACCAGCTCAGAGCTGGTC
>NZ_JBHVGB010000125.1:0-17813 GCF_042801335.1 Nocardioides sp. NPDC057577
CCGCTGGCCCGGATCCCTCGTCGGGGTCCGGGCCATCGGGGTGACGCCGGCTGAGCGTCGTTGGTCAGCCGGGGTCGGTCAGCCGCGCGCCTGGCGGTCGTACGCCGCGTAGCTCCGCTGCGTCGCGATGTGGCCGGCGACGTGCTTGGCGTCGTGCCACACGCCCCAGATGAAGCTCGAGCCACGGCGGGAGAGCCAGGGGAGTCCGACGAAGTAGACGCCGGGCTCGGTGGAGACGCCGCGGCGGTGGGCCGGGCGGCCGTTCTCGTCGAGCGCGTCGACCTGGAGCCAGCCGTAGTCGGTGGCGAAGCCGGTCGCCCAGATGATCGTGGTGATCCCGGCCTCGGCGAGGTCGACGGAGAGCAGGGGCGTGGTCGCAGCCGAAGGGGCGGGGCCGAGCTCACGGGCCGAGGGCTCCTCGGGCAGGTCGATGCCGTTGCGGGTGACGTACTCGTCGGCGGCGTCGAGAAGAGCGAGGTAGTTGGCGTCGCCCTGGGCGATGTTCTCGGCCAGGTCCTCGCGGAAGGTGAGCGTGCCGGCGTCGAACCGGTCGGTCATCCCGACGAGCTGGATCCCAAGCGCCTCGAGGGCACGGAAGTCGACGGTGTGGCCACCGCGAGCGCCGCTGACGGCGATCGTGACGTGCTCCGCACCGGCGGCTGGGGTCTCCAGGTCCCAGAGGCCCAGGACGCCGAGCCACCAGCAGAAGTCGCGGCCGCGGTAGCTGCGCGGGGGACGGTCGTGCGCACCGACCGAGAGGTGGACCTGGCGACCCGAGCGCTGCAGTTCGTCGGCGATCTGGACGCCGGAGGAGCCGGCGCCGACGACGAGGACGTTGCCCTCGGGAAGCTGGTCCGGGTTGCGGTAGTCGCTCGAGTGCATCTGCACCGGCACGGCGCCGTCGGGGACGATCGGCGGGTAGACCGGCTTCTGGAACGGGCCGGTGGCGGCCACGACGTAGCGCGCGTCGATGACCCCGTCGGAGGTCTCGACCCGGAAGCCCGGGCGGCCCTCGTTGCGGGTCACGGAGGTCACCTCGACACCGGTCCGGATGGGGGCGGCGATCTTCTCCGCGTACGCCTCGAAGTAGCCGGCGACCTGGTCCTTCGTCGCGAACGCGTCCGCGTCGACGTCCTGGAACTCCAGGCCGGGGAATCGGTCGTGCCAGGCCGGGCCGTTCGCCACGAGCGAGTCCCAGCGCATGGTGCGCCAGCGCTCGGCGATCCGGTCACGCTCCAGCACCAGGTGGGGTACGCCGTTGTCGCTCAGGTGCTCGCTCATCGCCACTCCGGCCTGACCGGCGCCGACGACGAGGACCTCGATCTGTTCGTTGGACATACTCAGATCCTGAGCCGCCACGCTGCTCGTGTCCAACAGATGTTGTTGGCCTTACCGATCGGATCAGCCGATGCAATCACCGCCGCCGCCATTGCATCTGTTTCATTGACGGTAGTCCGTGGAAACATCTGTTGGACACATGCTCGCCGACGAGGTGAACTGGTCGTCGTGGAGACCAACAAACCCAGCAGCATCGTCGTCGGCGGACACACCCGGATCCGCCCGTTCAACACCAGCGTCACCTACCCCGAGCAGAACCTCGACAACGACCTGTGCCAGGCCGTCGTCGCCGGCAACACCGTCTACGTGCGCGGCCAGATCGGGCAGGACCTGGACACCAGCGAGTCGGTCGGCATCGGCGACGTCGAGGCACAGACCGAGCAGGCGATGGCCAACATCAAGATGCTGCTCGAGGAGTCCGGTGCCGAGATGGAGCACCTGGTCAAGCTCACCATCTACATCGTCGACCCGCGCTACCGCGAGACCGTCTACCGGACGATCGGCCGCTGGACGAAGGGCGTGCACCCGATCTCCACCGGTCTGGTGATCTCCGCCCTGGCCCGCCCGGAGTGGCTGGTCGAGGTCGACGCGATCGCGGTCATCCCCGAGGTGACGAAGTGACCTTCTCCGTCCTCGCCACCGACGGCAACGGCGCCGTCGGCATCGCCGTGACCTCCTCCAGCCCGGCCGTCGCCGCGCGCTGCGTCCACCTGCGCCCCGGCGTCGGCGGCGCCTCCTCGCAGAACATCACCGACCCGCGCCTGGGCACCGAGCTGCTCGACGCGCTCGCCTCGGGCCTCGACGCCCGGGCCGCGCTGGCATCGGTCACCCAGGGCCGCGAGCACATCGAGCACCGCCAGCTGACCGTGCTCTCTCTCGACGGACAGGGTGCGGCGTACAGCGGGTCCGGGTCGCTCGGCACCCACCACCACGCCGTCGCGCCCCAGGTCGTCGCCGCCGGCAACCTGCTGGCCGGCACCGAGGTCGTCGACGCCGTCGTCGCCGGCTTCCAGGCCGCCACCGGAGACCTCGAGGAGCGGCTGCTCGCCGCGCTCGAGGCCGGGCTGGCCGCCGGCGGCGAGGCCGGGCCGCTGCACTCGGCCGGCCTGTCCGTCGTACGCGATGTCGCGTGGCGGGTCACCGACCTCCGCGTCGACTGGAGCGAGCGCCCGGTCGAGGAGCTCCGCGACCTGCTGAAGGTCTGGCTCCCGCAGCGCGACGACTACGTCACCCGAGGCCTCGACCCCACCACCGCACCGTCCTACGGCGTGCCCGGGGACGAGTGATGACCACCTCGAAGCAGTACGCAGCAACAACCGTCCGCGGCGACGCCGAGCGCCTGATCCGGCTCTCCGAGCAGCTGCACGCGAACCCCGAGACCGGCTGGGAGGAGCACAACTCCTCCCGCTGGGTCGCGGAGTCCCTCGAGGAGGCCGGGTTCACCGTGACCCCGGCCTACCTCGGCCTGGAGACCGCGTTCCGGGCGACCTTCGGCAACGGCCCGTTCCGGCTCGGTCTCTGCGCCGAGTACGACGCGCTCCCCGGCCTCGGTCATGCCTGCGGCCACAACCTGATCTCCGCGATCACCGTCGGCGCCGCCCGTGCGCTCGCGCCCTTGGCCGACGCCGCCGGCCTGACCATCGAGGTCTATGGCACCCCCGCCGAGGAGGGCGGCGGTGGCAAGATCGAGCTGCTCGAGCGCGGCGCCTTCGCCGGGCTGGACCTCGCGATGATGGCACACCCGGCGCCGGTCGACGTCGCCGAGGCGGAGCCGTTCGCGGTCTCGCACTCGCACGTCGAGTACCAGGGGAAGGCCGCCCATGCGGCCGCCTATCCCGAGCAGGGTGTCAACGCCGCCGACGCCTTCACCATCGCCCAGGTCGCGATCGGCCTGCTCCGACAGCAGCTGCCTCCGACCGTGCGCGTGCACGGCGTGATGACCAACGGGGGAGAGGCGCCCAACGCCATCCCCGCGCGGACCGAGGGCCGCTGGTACGTCCGCGCCGAGAGCCTGGCCCAGCTCGCCGAGACCGAAGAGAAGGTCTGGCGCTGCTTCGAGGCCGGCGCGCTCGCCACCGGCGCGGCGCTCACCGTCGAGCCGGAGAGCAAGCCGTACGCCGAGTTCCGCACCTTCACGCCCGCGCTGGCGGCGTACCGGCGCAATGCCGAGGAGATCGGCCGGGTCTTCGACCCGGGAACCCCCGCTCGCCGGATGAACCGGGCCTCCACCGACATGGGCAACGTCTCCCAGGTCGTGAACGCGATCCACCCCTACGTCGGCATCAACTCCGGCACCGCCCTCAACCACCAGCCCGAGTTCGCAGCGCACTGCGTGGGCGGGGATGCCGAGAAGGCGCTCCTCGACGCCGCGACCGCGCTGGCCTGGACCGCGCTCGACGTCGCCGAGGAGGCGAACGCACGATGACCACCGTCGACGCTCCGCCGACCCGCACCGAGCACGACTCGCTCGGCCCGTTCGACGTCCCGGTGACCGCCTACTGGGGCGTGCACACCGCCCGCGCACTGCGGAACTTCCCGATCAGCGGCACCATGGTCGGCTCGCACCGTTCGCTGGTCGCGGCCCTCGGCGCGGTCAAGCTCGCCGCCGCGCGTGCCAACCACGAGCTCGGCCTCCTCGACGACCGTCGCCACGACGCCATCGCCGCCGCCGCGCAGGAGGTCTGCGACGGGGCCCTCGACGACCAGTTCGTCGTCGACGTGATCCAGGGTGGCGCCGGCACCTCGACCAACATGAACGCCAACGAGGTCGTCGCCAACCGGGCGCTCGAGATCCTCGGCCTGCCGTTCGGCAGCTACGACGAGATCCACCCGCTGGACCACGTGAACCGCTGCCAGTCCACCAACGACGTCTACCCGACCGCCGTACGCCTCGCCCTGGTCGGCGCGATCGACCGCCTGGTCGAGGCCACCGAGGCCCTCGCCGACTCCTTCGCCCGCAAGGCGGCCGAGTTCCGCGCGGTCCCCAAGATCGGCCGCACGCAGCTCCAGGACGCCGTCCCGATGACGGTCGGCCAGGAGCTCGGTGCCTTCGCCATCACACTGCGCGAGGAGCTGGCCCGGCTGGCCGACTCGCGAGTGCTGCTGTGCGAGATCAACCTGGGTGCCACCGCGATCGGGACCGGGATCACCGCCCACCCCGACTACCGCCGGCTGGCCGTCCAGCACCTCGCCGAGATCAGCGGGCTGCCGGTGATCGGCGCCGGAGACCTCGTCGAGGCGACCAGCGACACCGGTGCGTTCGTGCAGGTCTCCAGCGTGCTGAAGCGGATCGTGGTCAAGGCCTCCAAGATCTGCAACGACCTCCGGCTCCTCAGCTCGGGTCCGCAGGCAGGGCTCGCCGAGCTCCAGCTCCCCGCCCGCCAGGCCGGGTCCAGCATCATGCCCGGCAAGGTCAACCCGGTCATCCCGGAGATGGTCAACCAGGTCGCCTTCTGGGTGATCGGCAACGACCTCACCGTCACGATGGCGGCCGAGGGTGGCCAGCTCCAGCTCAACGCGTTCGAGCCGGTGATGGCCCACGGCCTGCTCCAGGGCTTCACCTGGACCGCCGCGGCCTTCGACTCGCTGCGGGAGATGTGCGTCGAGGGGATCACCGTCGACGCCGCCAAGCTCGCCGCCGCTGCCGCCGGCAACGCCGGCCTCGCCACCGCTCTGACCCCGCTGCTCGGGTACGCCAAGTCCGCGGAGATCGCCAAGGCAGCGCTGAGCGGTGCCGGCGCGGTGCGAGATCTCGCCCTCGCCACCGGCGGTCTCGACCCCATCGTCCTCGACGCGCTGCTGCGCCCCGAGACGCTCGCGAACCTCGACGCCTCCGGTGTCGACGGGGCGAACGGGGCGCACGGGGCGAACGGCGAGAACGGCGCGAAACGAGAGTGACTTCGGGCAGGATGGCTCGCATGGCCGAGCCGTCCTTCACCCTGACGCAGCTGCGCTACTTCGCCGCAGCCGCGGAGCTGGGCTCCATGACCGCCGCGTCACGGCAGCTCGTGGTCTCGCAGTCGGCCGTCTCGACGGCCGTCGCGCAGCTGGAGAAGGAGCTGGGTGTCCAGCTCCTCCTCCGCCACCACGCGCGCGGCCTGACCCTGACGGCGGCCGGTGAGGAGTTCTACCGCGAGCTGCGCAGCTACCTCGTGCACACCAGCGAGCTGGTCGAGGTGGCGCGCTCCGCCGGCCAGGCGCTCGTCGGCGACCTCACGATCGGCTGCTTCACCACCCTGGGCCCGTTCGAGCTGCCGCGGCTGCTGGCCGCCTGCGAGCAGGACCACCCCGGCATCCACGTCTCCGTGGTCGAGGACGAGCACGCCGCGCTCAAGAACGCGCTGCGCTCGGGCAGCTGCGAGCTGGCGCTCATGTACGGCTATGACCTCGACGACGACATCGACCACGTCCAGGTGGGTCTCGCGGCGCCGTACGTCCTCATCGGTAAGAACCACCGGCTGGCGCGCCGCAAGAAGGTCGCCCTCGCCGAGCTCGAGGAGGAGCCGATGGTGCTCCTCGACCTGCCGCACAGCGGCCAGTACTTCGAGCGGCTCGTCGAGTCCGCCGGCTTCCGCCCCCGGATCCGCCACCGCACGGCCGGGTTCGAGACCGTCCGCGCGATGGTCGCCAACGGCCAGGGGTGGTCGGTCCTCAACCAGCGCCCGGCCGGCGACACGACGTACGACGGCGCGCAGATCGTGACCCTGGAGATCAGCGACCCGGTCGAGCCCCTCGAGGTCGTGCTGGCCTCGATGAAAGGCGTACGCCTCACCGCCCGCGCCCAGGCCTTCGTCCGCTCCTCGGGCCGGGCAGCACGACGGCGGGAAGGCCGCTGACGCGACCTCCCCGCCGTGGGAGTGCTGGGTGTCTCAGGCGTGCGAGGCGAGAGCCAGCTCGCTCGGGGCGAGCTTGCGGCCGCGCGCGAGCAGGTAGTAGATCGGCGCGGTGGCGACCAGGCCGATGATCCAGCTCAGGTCGGCCCCGTTGAGCTTGTCGGCGACCGGGCCGGTGTAGAGCGGCGTCGCCATGAACGGGATCTGGACGACGATGCCGATCACGTAGGCGAGGATCGCCTGGCCGTTGAAGCGGCCGTAGATGCCGCCGTCGGCCGCGAAGATCGAGTCGAGGTCGTAGTTGCCGCGGTGGATCAGGTAGAAGTCGATCAGGTTGATCGCGGTCCACGGGACCAGCACGACGAGCAGCGCGAGCACGATGTCGACGAAGTGCGAGATGAAGTTGCCGGAGACGCCGATGGCGAAGTACGTCGAGGCGGCCATCACCACCAGCGACAGCACCACGCGGCTGCGGGCGGTCGGGATCCACTGGGCGAGGAACGTCTGCACGCAGGTGATGAGCGAGAGCACGGTGCCGTACAGGTTGAGCGCGTTGTGGCTGATCACCGAGAGCAGGAACAGGATGAGCAGCGGCGTACCGAACGCACCGGTGGTGTCGCGGACCCCGGTCATGACCTCGATGCCCGGCTTCATCGCCAGCGCGACGATCGCACCGAAGGTGAACGGCAGGATCGAGCCGAGGGTGCAGCCGAGGTAGGTGGCGGTGAAGGTCGCCTTCACCCCGACGCTCGCCGGCAGGTAGCGCGAGTAGTCCGAGACGTACGGCGCGAACGCGATCTGCCACAAGGCACCCAGCGACACCGTCGCGAGGAACCCGGCGGTGCTGTAGCCGCCCTGCGTCCAGAAGCCCGCGGGCACGCCGGAGACGAAGATCGCGACGGTGCCGAGCACGATGCCGATGCCGAGGACCCAGGTGGCCACCTTGTTGAGCGAGTGGATCACCTTGTAGCCGATCACCGCGATCAGGCCCGAGCCGAGCGCCCCCAGGACGATGCCCGCCTCGACCGGGATCGGGTCGGCGATGCCGTGGAGCGACTGGCCCGCGAGGACGATGTTGGAGGCGAAGAAGGCCAGGTACATCACGGCCGCGATCACCACGACGATCAGTGCCCCGTACGAGCCGAACTGGCCGCGGCTCTGGATCATCTGCGGGATGCCCATCTGCGGGCCCTGGGCCGAGTGCAGCGCCATGAAGACGCCGCCCACGAGGTGGCCGACCACGATGGCGACGACGCACCAGAACAGATCGAGCCCGAAGACGGTGACACCGGCGGCACCGGTGACGACGGGCAGGGGAGCGATGTTCGTCCCGAACCACAGGGTGAAGAGGTCACGCACCTTGCCATGGCGGTCCTCGGGTGGGACGTAGCCGATGGTGTGCTTCTCGACGACTGGCTGGTCTGGCATGTTTCATTCTCCAAAGGGTGTGAGGCGCAGCACCTATGGTCGTGACCGCCATGTTCGTCTGGCAAACGAATCCTTTTGGAGTAATGCATCGGCAGAACCGATGACCGGGGTCCAGGGGCGTGTCCTTCAGGTGCTCAATCGTCGGCGCCGACGGTGAACTTGGCAACGTCTGACCTCTCACCCTTCGCGATCGCGACGATGCGGGGGAGATAGGGCAGCAGGAAGGCGAGGACGGCGACGGCGAGGATCCCGGCAGAGAGCGGCCGGGTCACGAAGGTGCTCCAGTCGCCGTCCGAGGCGATGAGGGCACGACGGATCTGGTTCTCCAGGTTGGGGCCGAGGATGGCGCCGAGGATGACCGGGGCGATCGGGAAGTCGTAGAGCCGCAGGAACAGGCCGATGATGCCGATCCCGAAGGCGATGAGGATGTCGGTGGGGTTGCCGGAGACCGAGTAGACGCCGAGGGTGGCGAAGACGAGGATGCCGGCGTACAGGACGGGTCGGGGGACCTGGAGGACCTTCACCCACAGCCGGATGAGCGGCAGGTTCAGCATCAGCAGCATGACGTTCCCGATGTAGAGCGACGCGATCAGCGCCCAGACCAGGTCGGACTGCTCCTCGAACAGCTGGGGGCCTGGCTGGAGGTTGAAGATCTGGAAGGCCGCAATGAGGACTGCCGCCGTGGCGGAGGTGGGCAGGCCGAGGGTCAGCAGGGGCACCAGGACGCCGGAGAACGAGGCGTTGTTGGCGGCTTCGGGTCCGGCGACGCCTTCGATCGCGCCCTTGCCGAACTCGTTCTTCCCCTTGGAGCGCTTCTTCTCGTAGGAGTAGGAGAGGAAGGTCGGCAACTCGGCGCCGCCGGCAGGCAGCACGCCGAACGGGAAGCCGAAGCCGGCGCCGCGCAACCATGGCCCCCATGACCGCTTCCAGTCCTCACGGCTGAGCCAGAGGAAGTCGCCCTTGCGAGGTGGGTCGAGGGGTGCGAGTACGCCGGGACGGGTGCGGCCGCGGACCATGACGTGAAGCGTCTCGCCGATCGCGAAGAGACCGATGATCAGCATGATCTCGTCGATGCCGTCGAAGAGCAGCGGCTGGTCGAACGTCAGGCGGGCCTGGCCCGAGAGCGGGTCGAGGCCGATCAACCCGATGGTGATGCCCAGCAGCAGGGCGAGCAGTCCGCGGACCATCGACCGGCCGACCAGTGCGGTTACCGAGACCAGGGACAGGATCATCAGCGCCGCGTAGTCGGTTGCCTTGAACGTGGTCGCGAGGTCGCCGAGCGGGCGGGCGACGAACGTCAGCAGCAGAGTGGAGATCGTCCCGGCGATGAACGAGCCGATGGCGGCCGTGGCGAGCGCCGAGCGGGCGCGGCCCCGCTTGGCCATCTGGTGACCCTCCATGGCGGTGGCCACCGAAGCGGACTCTCCTGGGGTGTTGAGGAGGATTGAGGTCGTCGATCCTCCGTACATCGCTCCGTAGTAGATGCCGGCGAACAGGATGAACGCGCCGGCGGGGTCGCTGAACTGATACGTGACCGGCAGCAGGAGAGCGATGGTGACCGCGGGGCCGATGCCGGGCAAGACTCCGACGAGGGTCCCGAGGATCACGCCCAGGGCGGCGAACAGCAGGTTCTCGGGCGAGAACACGGTGCCGAACCCGCCGAGCAGGTCGTTGAGGACATTCACAGCGGGAGCACCCCTGGCGGTAGGTAGATGCCGAGCGAGCGGCTGAACAGGAAGTAGACGGCAACGGCGATCCCGACCGCCACGACGAGGTCACGGACGTGCTCGCGGGATCCGAGCACGGCTGCGGCGACGACGAAGAACACGGCGGTGGAGACGATGTAGCCGACGGGATCGAGCGCGTAGGCGTACCCGATGAGAAGCACGATCAGGAACAGCACCCGTGGGATGTGGTCGAATCTCTCGACCGAGTCGGGCACGGTCCTACGCACCAGGTTCATGGCCATGCCGGCGACGTACGCCGCGGCGAGCGCGACCCAGAGTGCCCCGACGACGACGGGCATGAACCGTGGTCCGGACGGGTCGAGCTCGCCGTTGACGCTCCAGCCCTGTTCGAGCACCAGGGCGCCGGTCGCGAGAGTGGCCAGGCCGAAGACCAGACCCGCCCAGGTGGATCCCGCTGGGACATGCTCGTGGATCTCGTCCTCCGTGGAGCGGGGATCGGCGGCGGTCTCCGGCGCGTTCACAGGCCGAGGTCCTCGAGGATCTTGGCCGTCGCGGCCTGCTGCTCGTCGATGAACTTCTCGGATTCCTCGCGGGAGCGGTAGTCATCGGTCCAGCCGTTCTTCTCCAGAACGTCCGACCAGGCTCCGGAGCCGTGGACCTCGCCGACGAACTCTTCGACTGCGTCGAGCTCGGCGGCGGAGACCTCCGGCGGGGCGAAGATCGCGCGCCAGTTGACGAAGTCGACGTCGTAACCGGCGTCGGTCAGTGTGGGAGCGGGCTCGCCGGCGACCTCGACGTCGTCATCGGCGGTGACCGCGAGGGCTCTCATCTTGCCGCTCTCGACCTGTCCCTCGAACTCGGTGACTCCCGAGACTCCGACCTCGACGTCACCGGAGAGGATCCCCGCCGTGGCCTCGCCACCGCCGGCGTAGCCGACGTACTTCATGTCGGCGGGGTCCTGTCCCGCCGCATCGAGGAGCAGGCCGATCGCGATGTGGTCCGAGCCTCCGGCAGAGCCGCCACCGAACACCACCGATGCCGGGTCCTCGGTGTAGGCGTCGACCACGTCCTGGATGGTTCGGTACGGCGAATCGGCGGGGACCACGAAGACCTCGGACTCGGAGGTCAAGGTGGCGATCACGTTCGCATCGGTGATCTCCAGGGGGGATTCGGTCTGCTCGAGGGCCCCGATCATGACGAGCCCGCCGATCATCAGCTGGTACGGGTCACCCTGGGACCGGGACGTGAGCTGCGCGAGACCGGTCGCGCCCCCGCCGCCCTCCTTGTTGATGACCTCGACGCTCTTGGCGGAGAGGTCCTCGTCCTGGATGGTGCGTTGGATCGCACGGGCGGTCTGGTCCCACCCGCCGCCGGGTGCCGCGGGGACGAGGATCTCGACGGGCTTGCTCGGGTAGCCGGCGGCGTCGTCCTTCTGTGCCGCCGGGCTGCAGGCGGCGAGACCGGCCGTCACGGTCGTCGCGGCGGTCGCAGCGAGGACCGCCCGTCGGATCTGGGTCCTGGATCGAATGTTCATTGCTCTCTCCTGTGGTCGTGCGGCCCGAGACTGTGGCGGCCGTCACGCTAACACGAAACCATCTGATGGTCTACAGAAACCATCTGGTGGCATTTTCGAGAGATCTTGGCTATGTTGCTCCCATCACAACCGTTCGATCTGGAGGTGTCCCATGGCTGGCGACTCATCGGTACGCAGCGTCGCGAGGACGCTTGACCTGCTGGACCAGTTCGACCACCGGCACCCATTCCTCTCGCTGCGCGAGATCGTCGACCAGAGCGGCCTGCCCAAGACGACTGTCGTCCGACTCCTGGCGAATCTGGAGGCACGCGCGCTCGTCTCGGTGCGCAGCGACGGCCGATACACGCTCGGCGCCGGGATGCTCCGCTGGGTGCGGATGTCCGCCGCCCTGTGGGAGGTCAACGATCAGACCCGGGCATGCATGCGCCGAGTGGTGGATGCATTCGGCGAGACCGTGAACGTCTACGTGCGTCAGGACAACGTGCGCATGTCCATCGCGCAGGAGGAGGGCACCAACACGGTCCGCAACGTCATCGAGGTCGGCAGCCCCATGCCGTTGTGGGCAGGTAGCTCGGCGAAGGTCCTGCTCACCGCTGCCCCCGACCTGATCGACGAGCTGGTCGAGGTGAACCCAGACCTCGACGTCGCCGCGCTGCGCGCCGGGGTCGAGGCGGCCAGTGAGGCCGGGTACGCGGTCAGCGAGGGCGAGCGTGAACGGGGAGCGACGGCCGTCAGCGCGCCGATCCTGAGTACCGACGGCCGCCTCGTCGCCGCGCTGACGATCAGCGGTCCCAGCCCGCGCCTCAACGGCGCGCGACTCGAAGACGCGATCCGTGTCGTCACCGACGCGGCCAAGGAGATCTCAGGCTTCGGCCTGGGCAGTGTGGAGGAGCTGCTGTGACCGGCTCGTTGCTCGAAGGCGTCCGCGTCCTCGACCTGACCAATGTGCTTGCCGGACCCTACGCCGGATATCAGTTGGCGTTGTTCGGCGCCGAGGTGTTGAAGGTCGAGACACCCCACGGCGGAGACCTTGCGCGCCGCCTCGGGGCCGACCCCGGCCTGATCGACGAGGACCTGGGGGTCTCGTTCCTCGCCCAGAACGCCAACAAGCGGTCCATCACCCTCGACCTCAAGGACGAGGCTGACCGCGACGTCTTCTCCGAGCTCGTGGCGACCTACGACGTGGTCCTGGAGAACTTCCGTCCCGGCGTCATGGACCGTCTCGGCTTCGGCTGGAGCGAGCTGAAGAAGCTCAATCCCTCGGTCATCTACTGTGCCGTCTCCGGATTCGGCCAGACCGGTCCCATGCGGGACCGGCCGGCCTACGACCAGATCATCCAAGGCCTTTCGGGCCTGATGAGCGTTACCGGGACACCCGAGACGGCGCCCATCCGTGTCGGCGCCCCCATCTGCGACAGCATCGGTGGCCTGGTCGCCGCGTTCGCCATCGCGTCGGCCGTCGTGCGCCGCGAGCGCACCGGAAGCGGAGCGATGCTCGACGTGTCGATGCTCGAGGCCGCGATCACGACCATGGGATGGGTCGTCTCCGACCAGCTCATCGCGGGACAGGAGCCGGTTGCGATGGCGAACGAAAACCGGACCTCGGCGCCGTCCGGAACCTTCGAGACCGCGGCCGGCAAGCTCAACATCGCGGCGAACAAGCAGGAACAGTACGAAGCGCTCTGCACATGCCTGGATCGGCCCGACCTGCTCGAGGACGAGCGATTCCGCACCCGCGATCTGCGCAAGGCGAACCGTGAGTCGCTCAAGGTCGAGCTCGAGCGCACCCTGCGTACCAGGACTGCGGCCGAATGGGATGCCGCGCTGCTCGGCACCGGCGTTCCCACGGCCCCGGTCGTGAGCGTTCGCGAAGCGCTGGACTCACCTCAGATCCAGGCGCGTGGTCTCGTCACGACCTTGCCGTCGCCCTCCCATCGTGGAGGTCAGGTCCGTCTCCTCGGCAGCCCGGTCCACGTCGACGGCGCACCGGTCGTACCGAGCACTGCGCCCCCGCTCCTCGGGGCCGACAACGATGCTGTGCTCAGCGAGCTGGCCGAGCGACGTACGAGACCGAGTGTCGGCTCGACGGACGACACCGGCACGACCCCTGGCATCGCGTCATGATCACGCCCTCGCAATGGTGGTCGACCTCGATCAGCGACATCGAGCCCGGCGTCATCCGGTTTCGCGGATACGCGGTCGAGGACCTCATCCCCGATACCCGATTCCCGGCGATGATCTGGCTGATGGTCCGTGGCGAGCTACCGACCGCGGGGCAGGCGCACCTTCTCGAACGCGCACTTGTCGCCAGCGTCGACCACGGCCCACAGGCACCCTCCATCGCGGTCGCCCGGATGGCCGCAACGTGCGGCGTCGGCATGAACAACGCCGTCGCGTCCGCGGTCAACGTCCTCGGCGACGTTCACGGCGGTGCCGGACAACAGCTCATGGAGCTGATGGAACCGTTGGCAGCCCTCGACCCGAACCGATTGCCGGATGCGGTCGCAGAGCTGGTGGCCGAGCATCGCTCCAGGGGTGCCTACATACCCGGCTTCGGCCACCGGTTCCACCCGCGCGACCCACGTCGCGACCCACTCCTGGCCGCAGTGCAGGCGGCCCTCGACGAGGGCGATGTCGACGGCCGCTACCTGCGTGTCGGGCTCGAGCTCGAGCAGCAGCTGGCTGCCGGTCGTGAGCGCCCTGTGCCGATGAACATCGACGGATGCACCGCGATCATCTACGCCGAGCTCGGATTCCCGCCCGAGCTCGGACGGGGCCTGTTCGTCCTGTCCCGGTCCGTCGGAGCTCTCGCTCACGCGTGGGAGGAGAGCGGATCCGGCCTACGCAACAAGGGGCCGATCCCGCGGCCTCTCCTTCCTACCTATATCGGCCATCCACCCCGTCCGCTCTCTCCCGACCTCGATCCCCAGGAGCCCCGATGAGCACCGCTGTCCAGCCCACCGCCGCGTTCGACCGGTGTGATCCGGCTGACCTGTCACGCCTGGCCACCCATGGCGCCGCTCTGGTGGCCGACGCCATGGACCGCTTCGGAGCCCTCGACTCGGCGATCAGCCAGCAATGGGCCGATGCCCGCCTTGTCGGCAACGCCTTCCCGGTCTGGACCCGCGCTGGTGACAACCTCGCTATCCACGACGCACTCGAGGTCATCGCTCCAGGAGACGTCCTCGTCGTCAACGGGGCCTCCGACGCCCAACGTGCCCTGATCGGCGAGATGATCGGGATCAAGGCCAAGGCCCGCGGTCTCGCCGGCTTCGTGCTCGACGGCGCAGCCCGCGACATCGATGACCTCGCGGCTCTGCAGATGCCTGTCTTCGCCCGCGCGGCCTCGCCCGCAGGGCCGTACAAGTTCGGCCCCTACCGGATGCTCGAGCCGGTGGCCGTGGGTGGCGTGTGCGTGCATCCAGGAGACGCGGTCCTCGCGGATCGGGACGGAGTGGTGGTCGTGCCGCGACTCAAGCTCGAGGCTGTGCTCGAGAAGGCCGCGGAGATCGAGGCGCTCGAGGCGGGCAAGCGCATCACCAACGCCCGGCCGATCCGATGACCGCCCGTGACCGGTCCCTCACCTGGATCCCGTGCCCCGTCGACCAGACCGCAGTCGACCTCTTGGCGCGTACGGGCGAGGTTGCTCTCGGCTATGGCGAGGACGCGAGATCATGGGCCGAGGTGGCGCCGCGCGTGACCGGGGTGCTTCTGCGCACCGCAGGGTTCTCCGCCACAGACGTCGCTGAGGCACCGCACCTCCGCGTCATCGCGCGCCATGGAGTGGGCTACGACTCGGTCGACATCGAGGCCGCGTCTCGTCGGGGCATCCCGGTGACCATCACCGCCGACGCCAACTCCAGGTCGGTGGCCGAACATGCCTTCGCGCTTCTGCTCAGCGTCGCCCGAAAGGTCCCACAGGCCGACTCCGCGGTTCGCTCGGGGAACTGGTCGACGGCCCGCGCCGACCTGACGGGCCAGGAGCTCGACGGTCGGAGGCTCGGGCTGCTCGGGTTCGGACGGATCGCCCGTCGGGTTGCGCAGATCGCGAGCGCGTTCGACATGGAGGTTCTGGCCGCGGACCCACAGGTCAGCCAGAGCGAAGCACTCCGTGCCGGAGTGACGATCATGAGTCCCGAGGAGCTCTTCGCGAGCAGCGAGGTGCTGTCCCTCCACGCGCCGCTCCTGCCCTCGACCCGTCAGGTCGTCGACGCGCGGACGCTGGCTGTGATGCCACAAGGCGCGATCCTCATCAACACTGCCCGCGGCGGGCTCGTCGATCCTGACGCGCTGCTGGCTGCCTTGGACAGTGGGCACCTTGCCGGCGCCGGCCTCGATGTTCTCCCCGAGGAACCTCCGTTCCCGGGCGATACGCTCGTTGCTCACGACAGGGTCGTCGTCACTCCTCACATCGGTGGACAGACCGACCAGGCGATGCGTCGCGTCGCCATCGAGGCCGCCACCGCCATCCTCGACGCCTACGCTGACAAACCCTTGCGCGACGTGGTCAACGGCGGTGCGCTGGTCTCGGCCTGAGCCGCCCGCAGCGCGGGTCCTCGGCACCCTTGCCTGTGGCTAGATTGTCTGTGTGAGGATCACGGTCGTACGCGGCGACATCACTGAGCAGCAGGTCGACGCGGTCGTGAACGCCGCCAACTCCTCGCTGCTGGGTGGGGGAGGGGTGGACGGGGCGATCCATCGGCGCGGCGGCCCGGCGATCCTCGAGGAGTGCCGGCGGCTGCGGGCGGGGCATCTGCGTGGTGGCCTGCCGACCGGGCAGGCGGTCGCGACGACCGCCGGCGACCTGCCCGCGCGGTGGGTCGTCCACACGGTCGGCCCGGTTTACACCGACGGCCAGGACAACGTCGGCCTCCTGGCCTCGTGCTTCCGGGAGTCGCTCCGGGTCGCCGACGAGCTCGGGGCGCGCACGGTGGCGTTCCCGGCGATCTCGACCGGCGTCTACCGCTACCCCCTCGACGAGGCCGCGTACGTCTCCCTGTGGACCCTCGCCCGCACCTCGACCTCTGTCGAGGAGGTGCGCCTGGTGCTCTTCGACCAGCAGGCGTACGACACTTTCGACCGCGCCCGCCAGGCCCTCGATCCCTCGGACGCCCAGGTCGAGGGTGAGCTGCGGACCGTTCCGGAGGAGAGGTGGCTCGAGGTCTTCGATGCTGCTGATGCGCTGACTTCCGAGGACCGGGACTTCGCCTGGGGTGGCGGCGAGAAGACCGCAGGTGGCGCGATCCAGATGCCCTATCCGGTCTACAGCGACCGGGTCCGTCAGCTCTACCGCTCGCTCCCGGGCGCCACCGTCGACTGGATGAAGTGGATGCGCGGCAACCCGCTCCTCGCCGACTCCACCCGTCTCTCGGCCGCGCCGGTCGCAGACGCCGCCCGCCTCGCGACCGTCTACGTCCGCGGCGAGCGGTTCAACGACGGCGTCTTCGGCCGTGCGCTTCAGGACGGCTCCCTCGATGCGATCCTCGCCCGGCTGCGTACGTGGCTCGAGAGCGAGCGCTGAGAGCACATGACCCTTGTTTCGGGAGTGAGAGGAATTGCTGTGAACAGTCGGACTGTCGTCGCGGTCCTGGCGATGGCGCTGACGGCGTCATCGTGTGCCGCCAACCGGGGGACCCAGCTGGCCGACGAGCTGAACGAGCGGCTCCAGGATGTCGACGGCATCGAGCGCGTCGACGTCGGGGGAAACAATGTACTGCCGTTCGCGGGTGACGCCAGCGGAACCATCGTCCTGGAGGACGGGATCAGCGTGGCGCGGGCCGGTGAGATCGCTGCGATCCTTGCGCCGTACGTGTCCGGGAAGAGTCCCGACTACGAGCTGAATCTCCGGATCGACCGCGTCGATCTGCAGGTGAGCCCTTCCGAGGAGAGCAACGCGAGCGGGTTGCGGCTGCTCGACGAGGTCCGGCAGCGCACAGACCTGCACGGCGCGCTGATCGCCTATGGATCCGGGCCACAGGCATGTCTCGTCGAGGCCGAGGCGAGCGCCGATCCGGTGACGGTCTATGGCGGGCTCGTCACGCTCCGGAGCAGGACGTCCGGCTGTGAGAGCGTCGGTGTGCTGGTGAGGCACGGAGGCGACCAGAGCGTCACCGACGCTGCCGACTCCTGGGAGCATCTCGACGCGCTGCCCGCTGCGGTCTCGATGACGGAGGCGCTCGCCGGCCTGCGTGAGATCCGAGATCGGTTCGAGGTCGCAAGCTATGCGATCGGTCCCGGCGAGCTGGTGCTGGAGATGAGTCGCGGCGAGGATGTGGTCGCGGCCGACGAGCTCGCAAGCGGGACCCCGGGCCAGCAGGTCAGCATCAGCGGCGGCAAGGTCAGCGCCTGGAACAGCGACGTCCCCGCCGCTCAGCTCGTCCTCGATCTCGCAGAGCTGCCTTCGGTCGGGTCGGTCCGGAGCGATGACCTCGGCCTCCAGATCGGCGGTGTCGACGTGGAGGACGTCGTCGCCGCGTACGCGGTGGTGGCCCCACGGCCGGAGGCCGCCGCTCTCGGCCGGATCTCGATCTCCGGCACCGCCGGCGGGGAGAGATACCGGGTCGCCGGGACTCCCGACCTGGTCGCTGAGAGAGTTGCGGCGGCGCCGCGTCTGGCCGCGTACGCGCCGTTCACGGTCACGGATGACGACTTCTCGGTGACCGTTGCCATCGACCAGGTGCCCGACATGGTTGCCGTGGTCAAGCCACTCGCCGATCCTGGGAGGCTGGTTACCGTCCGCGACGGCCACAGGCGAGTGGTCACCTTCCGCGGCGCTGGGGACGAGATCGAGGTGTCCGAGGCCGAACGGCGCAAGGACGACAAGGTCTTGCTCGATGCGATCTGGAAGGCTTGGCGGGGGTGATCCTGCGGGTGGCTGTTCTTCTTGGCTGGGGTGGGCCGCCGACCCTTCCTGGAGGGTGTTCTCGATCTGGTCCGGCGTCAAGGACGGGCCTTCGGCCCGCCGGCTGCGCCGGCCGCTGCGCGGTCCTGGAC
>NZ_JBHVGB010000126.1:0-17799 GCF_042801335.1 Nocardioides sp. NPDC057577
GCGCGACCCGGTGAGGGCGCGCTCCGGCAGTTCGCGACGGGAGAGGTGGCGGCCGGTCAGCCGCGGAGCTCGTCCATGTTCTGGTAGCTCAGCTTGGCGAAGGCGAGGGACTGGCCGGGGTTCGCCGCACCACCGGGCGCGGTGTCCTGCTCCCACATCGGGTTGTGGTAGCCCCGTGCCGGCATGTTGCCGAAGAAGGCCTGGTAGTCGATGTCGCCCTCCCCGAACGGCGCCATCACGTAGCCGTTGGCCTGCGTCTCGTCCTTCTTGCCGTCCTTGGCGTGGAAGAGCGGAAAGCGCATCGGTGCGGACCTGACGACCTCGAGCGGGTCGAAGCGGTCCTCGACGAGGCTGCCGTCAGGGGCGGTGTAGGTGTGGTGCTTGTACTGCGCGACGTGCGCCCAGTAGATGTCCATCTCCAGCGACACGTGGTGCGGGTCCGTGTTCGCCAAGAACCACTCCAGCCGGCGCACCCCGGACGACCGCGTCGGGCGGCCCAGCGCGTCGGCCGGTCCGCTGTCGAGGAGGAAGCTGTACGCGACGTCGTGGTTGTGTGTGTAGAGCTTGAGCCCGTGTCCGGCCGCGCGCTCACCGAGGATGTTCCAGCGATCGGCTGCGGCCTGCCAGTCGGCCAGGTAGGCCGACCCGGTGGGATCGCTTCCGGTCCCGATGTGCCTCATCCCCAAGATGTTCGCGACCTCGCACGCCGCGTCGAAGGCGGCCAGGGACGCATCGGTGATCGTGGAGGGGACCGACCCGTGGTTCCCCTCGGCCTCGAGACCGTTGTCATCGAGCCACGTCCGCAGCAGACGTGCCCCCTCGACGTTGTTGACATTGCCGCCGGGCGCATTGGCGCTCTGGTTGAAGCCGGCGAACTCGATCTGCCGATAGCCGATCTTCGACAGCTCCTCGAAGACCGCCCTGAACCCCGAGGCGTACGGGCTGGTGGCCGGGTCGCGACTGATCGCGTCGCGCACCGTGTAGAGGATGATCCCGCGCCGCGGCCGCGGGATCAGCAGCGCGTTGCCGGCGGCGGCCGGCCCGGCGAGAGGCACGCCGCCGAGGGCGATTCCCGCCGCGGCCATGCCTGTGGTGGCCGCCAGCAGCTGGCGACGGTTGAGCCCGAGCTTGCGTGCGATAGCCGGAACCTCGTGGTTCGCGGCAGGGGTGGGACGGTTGCGCATCAGTGCTCCTTCGGGAGGGTGAAGCCAAGTGAGCCGCAACTGTGACCTGCGTCACGTTGTGCGATCGTCAACTTACGGTTTCAGTCAAGCGCCCGTCAATAGTTCTAATTCATCATGCGAAAGTTTGAAACTATCTTTCGAAAGTCCGTGGAGTAGCTGCGCGGCGTACGAGGCGCGGAGTGAGGCATCGAACAGACCTGGCCCGCGCGGCGCCGAGCCAGAGGCCAGCGCCGTAGGCGAGGTCGTCGAGGCGGCGGCCGAGGAGGGTGGCGGGCCGGATGTCGCTCTCACGGGCCGCGACGGCGGTGTCGACGACGAGCGCGGCAAGCACCATGCGGCGCACGGTGCGGCTGAACAGGCAGGCGACCAGCGTGAGCGGCCACCAGTGGCGCAGCAGGAGGGCTGACTCCTGGCGCAGCGACCAGCCGAGGCCTCTCCCGGCGAGACGGGAGGCGAGGCCACGGCGGCCGGGGATGTCGGGGAGAGCCTCCGAGACGACGCGGCTGCCCCAGACCAGCGAGGCCAGCAACGCGGGAGCCGACCACCAGCGGCAGGCGAGGATCGCGGCTCCGGCGGCGGCCATCGCCGGGGAGAGCACGGCCGGGGCGATCGCGTCCCCGTGGCGGCGGCCGAGCTCCGCGCCGCCGGAACCGTAGACGAGCTTGCGGCCGAGCCAGCCGCGGATCGTGCCGCGGACCTCGTGCAGCGCTTCGAGATCCGGCTGGTAGCGGACGACGTGGCCGGCCTCGACCAGTCGCCAGACCAGGTCGACGTCCTCGCCGACGCGGAGGTCGGCGGCGAAGCCACCGACCTCCCTCATCGTCGTCGTGCGGGCGACCAGGCAGGCCGACGGCAGCCACCCGACGGCCGCCCCCGGGCGGACCGAGCAGGCCCTCGCGCCGAGGGAGAGAGATGAGGCGGCGACGTCGTGCCGTTCGAACCACGAGGGCCGCACCTTGTCGGTGTGTCCGCGCACCAGCGGCCCCGCCAGCGCGACCCGAGGGTCCGCGAGCTGGCCGGCCAGCTGCGCGAGCATCGCCGGGTCGGCGCTCACGTCGGAGTCGACGAAGGCGACGTAGGCCGTGGTGACCCTGGCGAGGCCGGCGTTGCGGGCGCCGGCAGGTCCGCGGTTGTCGGCCAGCGTGAGGAGGGTGGCGGCGTGGCGGCGTACGACCTCCGCGACGGCGGCCGGGTCACGGGAGGCGTCGTCGACGACGATCACGCCGATCCCGTCCCCAGCAGCCAGGGCGGCCAGGCAGCGGTCGAGGTGCTCGGGGCGGTCGTGGGCCGGGACGACGACGGTGAGCTCGGCCGGGTCGACCGGCGTCAGGTCGTCGGGGTCGGCGAGGTTGCCGTCGAGCAGGCGTCGGGCGACGAGGTCGGTGGCGGCGTCGCGGACCTGCACCCGCCTCTCGACCACCCGGCCGGCCGCGGCAGGCGCCAGGCGCATGGATCGCAACGGGGATCCGCCGACCAGCGACAATCCACCCTCGGGCGTCCGGAGGAGTCGTACGTCATCGCGGACCCGCACCGTGAAACCGTCCGGCAGCAGCGTCATCCGCCGAAGCCTCCGTCGGCCGCGACGTCCGATCCGTTGAGCGCGGCACCCGCACGGGAGCAGGCGTGGACGACGGTGGCGGCGACCTCGTCCGGGGTGAGCGGGCGGCGCAGGAGCTGGTGTCCGGCGAGGTCGTCCGGACCGACCGCGTAGAGGCCCGCGGTCGCGGCCAGCATCGCGGTGTCGGTCGATCCGGGTGAGACGGCGCAGGCGGTGACCCCGGTCCCGGCGAGGTCGGCGGCCAGGCCCTTCACCAGGCCGACCACGGCGTGCTTGGCGGCGTTGTAGGCGGCAAGATGGAACAGCCCGTGCGAGCCCGCGGCGGAGGCGATCGCGACGAACCGGCAGCCGCTCGGGTCCGGGCCGGCGAGCATCGCCGGGACGACCGCGCCCGCCGTGTTCCAGACCCCGACGACGTCGATCTGCCACTGTAGGTCGAGCGAGGTGTCCTCCCACAGCGGGCGTCCGCCGGCGATCACCGCGGCGGCCGCCACCGCGATGTCGAGCCGTCCCCACCGCTGAGTCGCGGCGTCGACCGCGGCGGTCAGCGCCTCCGGGTCGCGTACGTCCCCGACGACCGGTTCGACCCAGCCGGCCGGGAGCGAGGCGACGAGGGTGTCGAGGTCGGTCTTCGTGGCCTGCGGGTAGCCGGCCGGGGAGTCCTCACCGGCGCACCAGTCGAGCGCGACGACGCGTACGCCCTCGGCCACCAGGCCTCGGACGGTGGCGGCGCCGATCCCGCGGGCCGCGCCGGTCACCAGCGCCACCCGGGTCGTCGCCTCGGCTGCGGTCGCGCCGGGTCTCATCGGGTGACCGCGCCGATCTGAAGACGGTCGTAGGCGGCGAAGACCATCTCGGCGAGGATCCGCTTCCCGACCTCCGCGCTCGCACCTGTCGGGTCGCCGAGGACTCCGTTGGCCGAGACCGCCTCCACTCCCCCGGCCCGCATCCGCGGGAGCAGCTCGCGCAGCGGACGGGTGTTGCCGGGGGCGGCGTTCCGCAGCCGAACCCGCTCGGGAGCCAGGTGCAGCATCAGCGAGGTCTCGGTGAGCCCGGCGTGCGGGTCGGCGTACGGCACCTGACACGGGACCCAGCTGACGGCGCGGCCTTCGCCGCGAAGGGTCCTGACCCCGGCGTCGAGCCCGTCGAGGTTGCCTCCGTGCGCGTTGACGAAGACCACCCGGGAGGCCCAGGTGGTCAGTGACCGGCCGAGCTCGACGACCAGGGAGGTCAGCGCGTCGGTGCCGATCGAGATGGTGCCGGGGAAGGACTGGTGCTCCCCGCTGGCACCGACCGGCACCGCCGGGGCTACGGAAGCGCCGATGAGCGGGGCGAGCTCGTCGGCCACCGCGGTCGCGATCACCGTGTCGACGTCGAGCGGCAGGTGCGGGCCGTGCTGCTCGGTGGAGCCCAGCGGCACCAGGACGGTGCCGCCGGGCACGATCTCCGGCCACGGGCGGTCGGCGAGGCTCATGGTCAGTCCGCTGCTCGGGGGCCGAGGGCGAGCTCGAAGCCGTCGGGGATCACCAGGTCCTGCGGGGTGAGCTCGTGGATCGAGGCCTTGCCCATGCCCAGGACCGCGGAGTCGAGACCGTTACGGAGAATGTCGAGGACGTTCTCGACGCCCGCCTGGCCGTTGGCGCCCAGACCCCACAGATAGGCACGGCCGATCATCACCGCGCGGGCACCCAGGGCGAGCGCCTTGGCGACGTCGGAGCCACGACGTACGCCACCGTCGAGGAGCACCTCGATCTGGTCGCCGACCGCGGTGGCGATCGGGGGCAGCACCCGGATGGTGGCCGGGGTGCCGTCGAGGTTGTTGCCGCCGTGGTTGGAGACCGAGATCGCGTCCACGCCGGCGTCGACGGCCCGGAGCGCGTCGTCGACCCGGCAGACGCCCTTGAGCATGAACGGCTTGCCCTCGCTCAGCTCCTTCCAGGTGGTCACCATCCAGGCGACGTCGTCCCACGACGGCGGCGGCGTGGTCATCCACTCGTAGTAGGCACCGAAGAAGGTGGGCGGCTCCCCCAGGCTGCCGTCGTCGGCGATCGGCGCCAGGTTGGGGGCGGTCAGGTCGGGGATGCCGCCGCTGCGGGCGTACGCCGCCATCCACCTGCCCCGGCTCATCACCTGCGGCGCGAACCTGAGCATCGCAGAGAGGTCGACCTTCTCCGGGATCTCCGGGCTGCCCCAGTCGCGGCCCATGGAGAAGGACCAGTCGAGGGTTGCGATCAGCGCCTTCGCCCCGGCCGCGTGGGCGCGGCGCATCCGGCGGACCATCACGTCGCGGTCACCGGTCCAGTACATCTGGAAGAACGTCGCCGCGTTGGCCTCGACGACCTCCTCGACCGACTTCGAGGCGAAGTTGGACAGCCCCATCACCGTGCCCCGGGCCGCCGCCGCCCGCGCGACCGCGACCTCACCGTCGGGATGCACGGCCTGTACGCCGGTGGGCGAGATGATCACCGGGAACCCGATCTCCTGACCCAGCACGGTGGTCGACAGCTCGCGCTTGTCGTGATGGCCGGCCACGTGCGGCGCGAGCCCGAGATCGGCGAACGCCTGCTGGTTGTCCGCGATCGTCTGGCCGCGCTCGGAGCCGGCCAGCAGCGCGGCGTAGACCGGCTTCGGCAGCCGCTTGCGGGCGCGCTCCTGCGCCACCGCGACGGACTCGAACCACGGATTCTGCTTCCAGGGGTTCTTCCAGGGCATCTTCGTTCTCGCTTCTGTCTTGAGAGGTTCAGTTCGGGGCGAAACCGGCCAGCGGTGACTCCGCGCACGCACTCACCGGCGGGGCAAGCTCGGAGTCCGGACGCCGCCGGGAGAGCGTCAGCAGCACCGGTGCGTTGCGGCTGGGGGCGCTGCGGGAGTGGTCCTGGCCGACCGCGGGAATGGTCCGCTCGCCGGCGAGCGCAGACTCGCCGTAGCCCTGGACGCACTCCGGGTCCGGCCCGTCCAGCGGCAGGCCGGTGAAGAACTTCGCGGCCATGCAGCCACCGCGGCAGGAGTCGTAGTGGGCACAGCCGGAGCAGGCACCGCCGGTCTGCGGCTCGCGCAGCTCCTGGAAGAGCGCCGAGGTCTTCCACACCGAGTCGAACCCGCCGTCGGTGAGCAGGTTGCCGGCCAGGAACTGGTCGTGGATGGCGAACGGGCAGGCGTAGACGTCGCCGACCGGGTCGATCAGGCAGACCACCCGGCCCGCGCCGCACAGGTTGAGTCCCGGCAGGGCCCCGCTACCGTCGGCCGGGCCGAAGGCGGCCAGGTGGAAGAAGGAGTCGCCGGTGAGCACCTTGTCGCCGTTGGCGACGAGCCACTCGTAGAGCTCGCGCTGCTGCTCGGGAAGCGGGTGCAGCTCGTCCCACACGTCCGCGCCGCGACCGGAGGGACGCAGCCGGGTCAGCCGCAGCGTCGCCCCGAAGCGGTCGGCGATCGCCTTGAAGTCGTCGAGCTGTCCGATGTTCTCCCGGGTGCAGACCACGCTGAGCTTGGCGTCGCGGAAACCCGCCTCGTGCAGGTTGCGCAGCGCAGTGATCGCGGTGTCGTAGGACCCGGTCCCACGCACCCGGTCGTTGACCTCGGCGGTGGCGCCATCGAGCGAGATCTGGACGTCCACGTAGTCGCTGCCCGCCAGCCACCGCGCCCGCTCCGGGGTGAGCCGGACGCCGTTGGTCGAGAACTTCACCCCGACGTCGTGGGCGACGGCATATTCGACCAGGTGCCAGAAGTCGGGACGTACGGTCGGCTCGCCGCCACCGATGTTCACGTAGAAGACCTGCATCCGCTGCAGCTCGTCGATCACCGCCTCGCACTGCTCGGTGCTCAGCTCGCGCGGGTCGCGCCGGCCGCTGCTCGAGAGGCAGTGCGCGCACTCCAGGTTGCACGCGTAGGTCAGCTCCCAGGTCAGGCAGATCGGCGCATCCAGGCCGAGCTCGAAGTTCTCCACCAGCTTCATCGTCTCGCTCCTCTACTCAGCAGGTCGGATCATGTCGGTCCGGGCGAGGCCGGAGAGCGCAGCGACGTACGCAGCGTGCTGGCCCTCCGGCACTCCCGATGCCACGAGCGCACTGCGGACGTCCGGGTGCGACCCGAGGGCGCGCACCACCGCCACCAGCTCGGGACGCTTGAGGAAGGTCAGCTTCCGGTTCCCGAAGTGGTAGGCCAGCGCCCCGAACGGCTCCGGCCGCAGCGCCACCGACGGCGACAGCGTCCACGCGCTGTCCAGGCTCACAGCGGCCATGATCAGTAGACGCCGCACATGCCGTCGATCGAGACCTCCTCGATCAACGACTCCTCGGTCAGGGCCTCGTCCACGACCTGGTTGGTCTCCTCAGGGTTCATGACAGCTCTCCTTCATCTCGGTTGAACGTGACTCACAACACATTAATGACACTCAAGGTCAAAAAGATAGGGGTGCGCAGGAACAAGCGATTCTTTTGCCCGGACCGCTGCGGTAGATTGCGGCAGGTGCCCACCAGCCCCGCCCCCACGACGCGGCGCTCGCTGCGCGGACGACCGGCCGCGACCTCGCACGCGGAGATCGAGCAGGCCGCCTTCCAGCTCTTCGTGACCCGGGGCTTCGAGGCCACCACCCTCGACGACATCGGCGAGGCGATCGGGGTCGGCAGGCGCACCATCACCCGCTACTACCCCTCGAAGAACGACATCCCCTGGGGACAGTTCGACCGCACCCTCGACGGCTTCCGCGAGATCCTGCGCGCCATGCCCACCGACCTCCCGCTGCCGGAGGCGGTCCACCGGGGCGTACTCGCCTTCAACGACTTCCCCACCGATGCCAGCCCCAGCCACCGCGACCGGATGCGGCTGATCCTGACCACCCCGGCGCTGCAGGCCCACTCGGTGCTCCGCTACGCGAGTTGGCGCGAGGTCATCGCCGAGTACGTCGCCGACCGCACCGGCACCCGGCCCGACGACCTGCTCCCTCAGACCGTCGGCCAGGTCTCGCTGGCGCTCGCGCTGACCGCCTACCAGGCGTGGCTCGCCGACGAGAGCTCCTCGCTCCCCCGGCTGCTCGACACCACGATGGCTCATCTGCGCTCCTACCTCGCGACCTGAGGCCGGCTACAACGCCGCCGCGACGGAGGTGCCCTGGGCGATCGCGCGCTTCGCGTCCAGCTCGGCGGCCAGCTCCGCGCCACCGATCAGGTGCGGCGTACGCCCGGCGGCCACCAGCGCGTCGTAGAGGTCGCGCACCGACTCCTGGCCGGCGCAGACCACGACGGTGTCGGCCTCGATGGTGTGGGACACCCCGTCGACGACGACATGGAGGCCGTGGTCGTCGATGCGCTCGTAGGACGCGCCCGGGACCAACCTGACGCCCGCCTGGCCGAGCACCGCACGGTGGGCCCAGCCCGAGGTCTTCCCCAGGTCCTTGCCGATCGCGGTCGCCTTGCGCTGCAGCAGGGTGACCTTGCGCGAGGGGTCGCGCGGCTGTGGCTCGGTCAGCCCGCCGGGCCGGGTCAGGGTGGGGTCCACACCCCAGCGCGCCAGCCACCCGTCGAGATCCTCCTTCGGGTCATGGGTGAGCCAGTGGGACACGTCGACGCCGATGCCACCGGCACCCACCACGGCCACCCGCTCGCCCGGGCTCACCCGTCCGGCGAGCACGTCGGCATAGCTGGCGACCTTGGTGTGGTCGATCCCGGGGATCTGCGGGAGCCGCGGCCTGACCCCGGTGGCGACGACGATCTCGTCGAAGCCCTCGAGATCCGCCGGCAAGGCGGCCGCCCCGAGGCGTACGTCGACGTCGAGCACCTCCAGACGACGGCGGAAGTAGCGCAACGTGTCGGCGAAGTCCTCCTTGCCGGGCACCTCCATCGCCAGCCGGAACTGTCCGCCGACCTCCTGCTCTCGCTCGAAGAGGGTGACCGCGAGCCCGCGCTCGGCCGCGGTCACCGCGGCGGCGAGGCCGGCCGGACCGGCGCCGACCACCGCGACGCTACGACGCCGGGGCGCGGGCCGGATGGTCCACACCGTCTCTCGGCAGGCACGCGGGTTCACCAGGCACGACGTCTCCAGGCCGGAGAAGCCGTGGTCGAGGCAGGCCTGGTTGCACGCGATGCAGGTGTTGATCTCGTCGGCCCGCCCGGAGGCGGCCTTGGCGACGAAGGCGGGGTCGGCCAGCAGCGGCCGGGCCATCGCGACCAGGTCCGCGTCGCCGTCCGCGACGGCGTCGTCGGCGAGCTGCGGGGTGTTGATCCGGTTGGAGGCGCACACCGGTACGTCCACCGCCGCCTTCAGCAGCCGGGTGTAGCGCAGCCACGCACCCCGTGGCACCTGGGTGATGATCGTCGGGATCCGGGCCTCGTGCCAGCCGATGCCGGTGTTGAAGGCGGTCACACCCTCGGCCTGGAGGGCCTGGGCTAGCTCGACGGTCTCCTGCCAGGTCTGGCCGCCGTCGACGAGGTCGAGCAGCGAGATCCGGTAGAGGACCGGGAAGTCGGGCCCGAGCGCGGCCCGGATGCGGCGCACGATCTCGACCGGCAGCCGCATCCTTGCGAACGCGGAGCCGCCCCATTCGTCGGTGCGGTCGTTGGTGCGCGGCGCCAGGAACTGGTTGATCAGGTAGCCCTCGGAAGCCATGATCTCGACCGCGTCGTAGCCGGCGGCGCGAGCCCGCACCGCGGCCGCGGCGAAGTCGTCCACGACCTGCCAGACCTGCTCGGTGGTCAGCGCGCGCGGTTGGAACGGGTTGATCGGGCTCTTGATCGACGAGGCGCCGACGCTGGCGGCATGGCGGCCGTATCGGCCGGCGTGGATGAGCTGCAGCGCGATCCGGCCGCCCTCGGCGTGCACCGCGTCGGTGATGGGGCGGTGGGCGTCGATCCGGTCGTCGGTGGCGATGTCGCCGGCCCCCTCCTCGAGACGGCCCTCGGCGTTGACGGCGTAGGCGCCGGTGATGATCAGCCCGGCCCCGCCACGGGCACGCTCGGCGAAGTAGCCGGCCAGGCGCGGGACGTCGTCGTCGGCATCCTCGAGCCCGGTGTGCATCGAGCCCATCACGACGCGGTTGGGCAGGTCCAGGGTGCCGAGACGCAGGGGACTCAGCAGGTGGTCGAAGGACATCGTGCTCCTCGGGTAGGCCGGTCGGCGTTCAGGGTGGTCAGCGCCGCCTCCAGGAAGGGGCCGACCGCGGATCCGGCGGTGTCGTTGCCGTCCTCCGGCGCGCCCTCGGCCAGCCAGCGGTAGTCGATGCCCGCGGCGATGACGGCGATCTTGTAGTAGGCCAGCCCGAGATGGAGCGGCCAGTGGTCGAGCTCGAACCCGCCGGCACGCTCGTAGCGGCGCGCGAGGGCGTCGGCGCCGGCGAGGCGCGGGCTGGTCCACGCCGTCGGGAAGCCGAGGACGTGGTCGAAGGCGGGGTGCCGGTAGGCGCACATGGTGGCGACGTCGGCGACCGGGTCCCCGATCGTGGAGAGCTCCCAGTCGACGACGGCCGCGACCCTCGGCGTGGCTCCGGTCAGGTCCAACAGCGCGTTGTCGATGCGGTAGTCGCCATGGACGATCGAGGTGTGCCGCTGCTCGGGAACCCGCTCGACGAGCAGTGCGCGCACCTCGTCCGCGGCGTCGCGCACCTCGGCGCCGGGCGCGGCGACCAGCTCCCACTGGCCCGACCAGCGGGCGATCTGCCGGCTGACGTACGCGTCGGGGCGGCCCAGACGCTCCAGCCCGACGGCGACATGGTCCACCCGGTGCAGGGCGGCCAGGGTCTCGACCAGGGCGTCGGTGATCCCGTCGACGACCTGCTGGTCCAGCGCCTCGAGCTGGTCGCGGGACTGGACGGTCACCCCGTCGACGAACTCCCACACCGAGAACGGGCCACCCAGGAGCGCCTCGTCATCGCAGAAGACCACCGGGGCCGCGACCGGCACATCGGTGCCGGCAAGGCCCCTGGTGACCCGGAACTCGCGGCCGACGTCGTGCGCCGACGGCGTGCGGCCGTGCCGCGGCGGCGTGCGCAGCACCCAGCGGCGTACGCCGTCGTGGAGGAGGACGGTCAGGTTGGAGCGGCCGCCGGAGATGAGGCTGCCCTCCAGCCGGGGGCCGACCTCGGCGCCGGCGGCCAGCATCCGCGTACGCACCGCAGCCAGCTCGAAGTCGGTGAGCACCGACGTCATGATCCGGCTCCCGCGATCCGGCGCACCGCGCGGCGGGCGATCGACCAGCGGTGCACCTCGGAGGGTCCGTCGTAGATCCGGAACGGCCGGAGCTCGCGGGCGATCCGGGCGACCGGCAGGTCGCGGGAGACACCCAGGCCGCCGCACATCTGCACCGCCCGGTCGGCGACCCGGCACAGTGCCTCGGCGGCGAAGGTCTTGGCGATCGAGGTCGACTCCGACGCCCGACCACCGTCGTCGAGCTCACGGCACGCGGCCAGGAGCAGCGCCCTGGTGGCGGCCAGGTCGATCTCGTTGTCGGCGATCATCTGCTGCACCATCCCCTGCTCGGCGAGCCGGGACCCGAACGCACGGCGGCCGGCGACGTGGCGTACCGCCGTCTCGTGGGCGCGGGTCGCGGCGCCGGTCCAGCGCATCACGTGGGTCATCCGGGCCGGGCCGAGGCGCACCTGGGCGTAGCGGAAGCCCTCGTCGACCTCGCCCAGCACCGCGTCCTCGCCCACCTCGACGTCGGTGTAGGTGATCTCGCAGTGCCCGCCCAGCATGGAGATGTCCTGGGTGCCGACGTGGCGCACCAGGTCGACGCCGGGGGCGTCCGCGGGCACCAGGAACATGGTCGCCCCGCCCGCGTCGCCGGGCTCTCCGGACGTACGCGCCATCACGATGTGGAAGGCGGCCCCGTCGGCTCCGGTGATGAACCACTTGTGCCCATTGAGGCGCCATCCCGCCGAGATCCGCTCGGCCCGGGTGGTCAGCGCTGAGGGGTCGGCACCGGCGCCCGGGGAGGGCTCGGTCATCGCGAAGGCGGAACGCACCTCGCCCCGGGCCAACGGGGCCAGGAACCGCTCCCGCTGCCTCTCGTCGGCGACGTGGGCCAGCAGGTGGATGTTGCCCTCGTCGGGCGCGTTGATGTTGAGCGCCATCGGGCCGAACAGCCCGCGCCCGGCGGCCTCGAAGACCGGGGCACGCTCGACCATGCCGAGCCCCAGCCCGTCGTACGCCACCGGAGCATGCGGCGCGAAGACCCCCGCGGCGCGGGCCTCGGCCTGCAGCCGGGCACGCAGGCTCTCGCCGCCCGCGGCCTCGACGTCGCCGTCGTGCTCGTCCTCCACCGGAAGGACGTGGGTCTCGATCAGCTTCCGGGTGGTCTCCGCGATCGCGGCCACATCGGTCATCGCATGCTCCTTGTTGAGTCCGAGCTGTCTGAATTCATGGCGTCTCAGTCCTGGCCGGCCCGGAGGCCGAGGAAGAGCGCGCGGGCGTCGGCGCAGAGGACGTCGCCGTCCCAGATCTCGCCCACCAGGTAGCGCTTGCGACCGGACTCCTCCTCGAACCGGGCCCGGACGGTGAGCGGCTTGGCGACCTGGGTCACCGCCCGGAAGTTCACCGTCAGGCCGGCGGTGCGCCCCGGCGGTCGCGAGCAGGTGTCGGAGAGACGTCCGAGCACCTCGTCGAAGAGGAGCGCGACCGCTCCCCCGTGGACGGCGCCGTGACCGCCGAGGAAGTAGCGTCCGAAGGTCACGGTTCCCTCGACGCTGTCCTGGCCGCGGTCGGTGAGCACGAACGCGGGGGCCATCACCTGACCACGACCGTGCAGGTCGACCCGATGACCGAACGCCTGCCGCATCTCGGGCACCTGGTCCTGCCGCAGGTCCGCCGACCACTCCTCGATCTGGCGGGTGAGCGCAAGGACGCGCTCCTGATCGGGCAGCGAGCCCGCGAGGTCGTCGAGGAACCCGCGCAGCGCCTCGACCAGCGGCCCCCACGCCTCGCCGCCCGGGAGCTCGGACTCCGTCCCGGGCGTGGACGCGGTGAACGACTCGGGTACGCCGATGCGGGTCTCCCAGGGTTCGGCGTGGCCGGTCACGGTGGCGTCAGCTTCGCCGCCCACCTCAGCGCGGCGCCATCCGGATCGCGCCGTCGAGCCGGATCACCTCGCCGTTGAGCATCGGGTTCTCGACGATGTGGCCGACCAGGGCGGCGTACTCCTCCGGCTTGCCGAGCCTGCTGGGGTGCGGCACCTGGGCACCGAGGGAGTCGATGGCCTCCTCCGGCAGCGCGTTGAACAGCGGCGTGTGGAACAGGCCGGGCGCGATGGTGTTGACCCGGATCCGGTGGTTGGCCAGGTCGCGGGCGATCGGCAGGGTCATCCCGACGATGCCGCCCTTGGAGGCCGAGTAGGCCGTCTGGCCGATCTGGCCGTCGAAGGCGGCGACCGAGGCGGTGTTGACGACCACGCCGCGCTCCTCGCCGTCGATCTCCGTGCCGGCCACCATCGCGGCGGCGGCGAGCCGGAGGACGTTGAAGGTGCCGACCAGGTTGACGTTGACGACCTTGGTGAAGTCGGACAGCGGGAACGGCGAGCCGTCCTTCCCGACGACCCGGATCGCGTTGCCGATGCCCGCGCAGTTCACGGTCACGGCCAGCGGCGCCTCCGCGACGGCGGCGTCGACGGCGGCCTGCACCTGCTCCTCGTCGGTGACGTCGGCCGGCACGAAGACGGCGCGCTCACCGAGGTCGGCGGCGACCTGCTTGCCGTCGCTGCCGGGCAGATCGAGGATCACGACGTGCGCCCCTGCCGAGTGGAGCCTGCGTACGGTGGCGAGGCCGAGGCCGGAGGCCCCACCCGTGACGAGGGCGGACTTGCCGGTGATGTTCATGCTTGTTCCTTCCAGTGGTTCGGGCCTGTGGGGCGGGGTCAGAGACGCTCGATGATGGTCGCGTTGGCCATCCCGCCGCCCTCGCACATCGTCTGCAGTCCGTAGCGCCCGCCGGTCTCCTCGAGGTGGTTGAGGAGGGTGGTCATCAGGCGCGTGCCGGAGCCGCCCAGCGGGTGGCCGAGGGCGATGGCGCCGCCGCGCGGGTTGAGTCGCACCGGGTCCGCGCCGAACTCCTGCGCCCACGCCAGCGGGACGGGCGCGAAGGCCTCGTTGACCTCGTACGCGTCGATGTCCTCGATGCTCAGGCCGGACTTCTTCAGCGCCTTGTGGGTGGCCGGGATCGGGCCGGTGAGCATGATCTCGGGGTCGGAGCCGGCGACCGCGAAGGTGTGGAAACGCGCTCGCGGGGTGAGACCGAGCTCCGCGGCCCGCTCCTCGCTCATGATGAGCGCGGCCGAGGCCCCGTCGGTCAGCGGCGAGGAGTTGCCCGGCGTGATGTGCCAGCCGATCTCGGGATAGCGGGCAGCCATCTCCTCGCTGTAGAACGACGGCTTGAGCCCGCCGAGCCCGTCGGCGGTCGTCGCGGGTCGGACGGTCTCGTCGACGACGTGGCTGCTGCCGTCGGGCAGCGTCACCGGGACGACCTCGGGACCGAAGCTGCCGGAGAGCGCGGTCGCCGCGGCACGGCGGTGCGACTCCGCGGAGTAGGCGTCGATCTGGTCGCGGTCGATCTTCCAGCGCGCGGCGATGAGCTCGGCGCCGATGCCCTGGTTGGGCAGGCTCGGGAAGCGCGCGGCGAGCGGACCGAAGGGGTCGCCGGCGCCGACCGAGGTGCCCATCGGCGCCCGGCTCATCGACTCCACGCCGCCCGCGATGACGATGTCGTACGCCCCGGCGATCACGCCCTGGGCGGCGAAGTGCGCGGCCTGCTGGGAGGAGCCGCACTGCCTGTCGATGGTGGTGCCGGGGACCTCGACCGGGAGACCCGCGGCGAGCAGGGCGGTGCGGGTGATGTTGAGCGACTGGTCGCCGTACTGGATCACACAGCCGCCGATGACGTCCTCGACCAGGGCCGGGTCGAGGTCGTTCCGCTCGACCAGTGCCCGGATGACGGTCGCAAAGAGGTCGGCCGGGTGGACACCGGAGAGCGCACCCCCCGGCTTCCCCTTGCCGGAGGCTGTCCTGGCGATGTCGACGATCACGGCGTTGGTCATAGGGGCTCTCCTGATGTTCACAGCTATGGGATCGCGATCACACTAAACCTTCTGTCATTAGGTTTACAAGAGCGTAACCAGCAAATCACGCCCTAGCCGTCGGTGATTCGGTAAAGACATGCAAGAATCTAAAGTGATGCGGTTATCGAAGGACCGCAGGACCAAGGAGGGCCCCATGGCACGACCGAGCACACCGCTGATCAGTCGAGAGGCGACCATCAAGGCCGCCCTGGAGATCATCGACGGAGACGGCATCGATGCCCTGAGCCTGCCGCGGCTGGCCCGCGAGCTCAACGTCAAGGCACCCTCGCTCTACCACCACTTCAGCGACAAGGACGAGATCCTCGCCGCAGTGGCCCATGCGATCGTCGCCAAGACCCCGCTGCCCCGCAAGCCCGGCCAGAACGACTGGGCGGAGTGGTTCACCCAGCTCGCCCTGAACTTCCGCGCCTCGGTGCTGCGACACCGCAACGCCGCCCCGATCCTGCTCCGGTTCATGCCGCGCGACCTGCTCACCGAGATGTACGAGCAGGCCGCCACCTACCTGAGCGAGTGCGGGGTGCCGGTCGAGCTCCACGTGCAGATCCTCGACGGCCTGGAGAAGGTCTCGCTCGGTGCCGCGATCGCCGAGGCGATGCGGCCGCCCTCGCGCGCCCGGGTCCGCTTCGAGCACGCCGACCCCGAGCGGTTCCCGGCCCTCACCGCCGCCGGCGCCGCGAACCAGCTCAACACCAAGCAGATCTTCGAGCACACCGTACGCAGCTACCTCCTCGGCATCGCTCACTTCGGAAGCATCGACTCCGCCGCCGGCACCGACACATCCGCCTCGAACGCCGGCTTCGCCCAGACCGCCTGACCCTCGGAGGACGGCGACGGCTTCGCCGGGCGCCAACAGCCCATCCCACCACGGCCGACCCGAACCGCAGGCGGGGACCGCGCCCTCGATGGTGCGCACAGCCCCGGACCCCGCACCTGATCCCCTGGATCCGGGACATGACCAGCAGAGTCGGCGCCCTCGCGAGATGCCCCGACGACACTGCGACCATGAAGACGCTCATCAAAGTGGTCGCATGGGTGGTGGGCCTTTCCGTAGGCCTCGCCTTCCTCACCGCATCCCTCGCCCTCCTCGAAGCAACCGGCGGCCACGACGGGTGGCTCTGCGAGTGGGGCATAGACATCGACGGCGCCGGCACGATGACCTCCGGCTGCGGCTGAACCCCGCAAGGCGATCATGGCCGCTCCGATCAGCCGCAGCGCCCCTCGACCCGTCGACCACCCCAGACAGCTAGCGACCTGCGCTATCGACTTCCGGACACCTCCACGATCCGGCCCGTTTCCCTCACCGAACTCCCGGTCGTACTTCTTGCGCTTCCCAGGCATCTCGATCTTCTTCGTCGATGCCTCAACACCGGGCGCCCCCGCCGCCGTTGCTCCAACTCGACCGCGCGTGTCGACGGCGTTGGACGGCAGTCGGCCAACTCGCGGACGCGGTGCACGCCGGCTCGAGTTGGCCCGTCACCAGCGCGGCACTGTGTGTGGTCGGCATGACCCGCCCGTCCGTCAAACATCTACCGTCGGCGGGTGAACCGGATGGTGCCATCCGGTAGTCGCTCATGGACGTACGCCGGGGCGTGCGCCAGACGATGGTGATGGGGACACAACAGGGCCCCATCCTTCAGGTCGGTCTTCCCTCCCGCAGCCCACGGATCGAGATGGTGGGCATCGCACCATTCCGGTGGCATGTCACAGCCCTCGGCTTGGCAGCACTTCTGCTGCAGCCGGAGTGCCTTGCGCTGGATGGGCTGGAAGAACCGGCTGGCCCGGCCGGCGTCGAGGACCTCACCATCACCGCCCAACACCCAGGGGATGATGGTGGCGTTGCACGCCATCCGCCGGGCCTCGGCCGCGGTGATGGTGGTCCCGTTGGTCTCGTCGTAGCCCAGGGTGGCGACCCCGAGGTCCTTGCGGAGCTCGTCGAGCGAGATCACCACGTTCACGGTGGTCGCATCCCCACCATGGCGCGGCAGCGCGGCGGGGTCGAAGGTCTCCAACAGCCGGGTGAAACCTTGGCCCATGAGTCGTTCCCAGGGCGGCAGCGGGCTGCCTTTGGTGGCGAGCTGTTGTTTGCGGGGTTGGGCGTAGGCCTCGACGAGCCGTTTGAACCGCATCCCCATCGAGACCGGCAGCACACCCTCGAACCCGACGGTCCCATCGTGGTTGTCCCAGACCCGCAGCGCGGTCCTCTGCTGGGCACGTTCCTCCTCGGCCAGCAGCGCCTTGGCTTCGGCGTCCTCGAACCGGACCGGGTCGATCTCGACCAGGATCCGTTTGCCGGCGATCCGCAGCTGGTTCGCGGTCAAAGTGCGCGCGTAGTCGACCAGCAGCTGCTCGGCCAGGGCCAGGTCCTCGCCGCTGGTGACCGGGTCCGTCTTGATCTTGTCCAACGCCTGGGTGATCACCCGGGACTTGTCCAAAGACACCACCCCCTCGGCCAGACCGGCTGCCACCAGGTCGTAGTTGGCGACCCTGGTCGCCAGTTTGAGCTGCGAGCGGGCCGGACCCTTGTCGACCAACAACTCTGCCCGCATCCAGGCCGAGGCATCCTTCGCACCGGTCTCCTCCGCGATATCACCCGCAACAGCAAGCACCCGCAGTTTCAGAGCGGCCTGCTGGGCCTGGAGCTTCTCCAACCGTTCCAGCAGGTCCTTCTTCTGGCTCGTGCGCCAGTAGGCAGGATCGGTGGACAGGAGTTCGTGGAGGGCGGTCTCGATGGCCTCGAGGGCGGCGTCGATCGCATCGCCGGGGTTGGTGCCCCAGGGGTCGATGTCGCGCCCGAGACTCATCGCCAGCCCTTCCGTCACGAGGTGTTGTGATGGTCCTGATTCTACGCCTCGAACGGATATCTCACCACCCATAGGTGCAGGTCAAATGATGTTTTCGCGGTGAGCGAACAGGCTCGCTTCTGTGGATGGTAAGTGGCCCGAAGGGCCACCACTGGCACCCCATCGACACCATCTGCCGCAGGAGTCAATGCGCTGCGCCACACCC
>NZ_JBHVGB010000127.1:0-17780 GCF_042801335.1 Nocardioides sp. NPDC057577
GCGTTCTACGGGCTCAGCCCAGGATCAGGGCAACCGGGCGAGAGCCGGCTTGGCCACCGAGGTCTTCTCGGGGATCGCGTTCCAGCGCTCCGGCAGGATCGCGCGGTGCGGGCCGACCTCGAGGAGGACCACGCTGCGGTAGGTCATCCCGTACGTCTCGACATAGGGCGCCAGCGAGGTGAGCAGGTCCTTCGCACGCCACTGAGCGGCGTCGAGCACGAGCACGTCGGTGTCGAAGGCGTCGAAGTCGAAGGCGTGCCGCTGGTGGCCGTCGCGACGCAGGTCGGCCGCCTCGGTGGTGCGCTCGGCCTGCTTGTTGGCGGCGGCGTGGATCTGCTGGAAACCGCTGACCGCACGGGTGCCGACGACGTCGGCGGCAGCCAGCAGGTTGCCCTGCAGGTCGGTGTCGGCCAGCCCGGCGATGTCCTCGGTCAGCACGGCGGAGACCGGGAGGACGACGAGCTTGTCGACGTCGGGCAGCAGGTCGGCGACCACGAGCCGCTCGACCTGGCCGATCGGGAGCGTGCTGCCGTCGGGCTGCTTGATGCCGTCGAAGCCCGACACGTCCAGCGCGCTGAGCGTGATCCCCGGCCGGGCGAGCTCGTCGAGCCGCAGGTCGGTGCCGCCGGTGTGGACCCACAGGTGGACCGGACGGGACGAGTGGGCGGCGATGGACTTGATCAGCCGGCGCAGCTTGGGGCGCTGCTTCGGGCGGGCCGAGACGGCGACGTGGATCGCGTCGGCCGGGACCTGCTCCGGAGTGCTGACCGGGTTGCTGCGTACGTCCTCGGCGATCGAGCTGACCAGCTCGCCCACCTTGCGGGCGCCGGCCCGGCGCTCACGCGCGATCTCGACGTCGGCGGCGTTCATCTCGCGCCACTGCGTGTAGACCTCCTCGACGCTGGCGCCGGAGAAGATCTTGGTGAGGATCGTCTCGAGCCGGTCGTTCATGCCCTCGCGGATGCCGTCGAACTCGTCCGGCGTGAGCGGGTTGAGCCCGGCGAAGCGCGGGTCGGAGAGGTTCTTCGGGCGGAAGTCGATGTCGATGCCGATGCTGCGACCGGGCAGGTAGCAGTGCAGGCGGCTGGTGACCAGCGTGTGGTGGTCGCGACGGTAGCCCTCGAGCATCGTGATCGCGTCGTCGATGTTCTGCACGAACGGCCGGAAGCGGACCTCGTCGAGGCCGCCCTGGGCGTAGGTCGGGGCGCCTTCGGGGATGCTGCCGTCGAAGACGTCGACGTAGCCGATCGGGGCGTCGGGACCGGGCAGCTCGTCCGCGTCGGGGAAGACGGTCGAGACCGTGGTGGTGAGGCAGCCGGAGAAGAAGGCGGGCACACCGACGGAGAGCAGGATGTCGACGGTCGTCCAGTCGCGGCAGCCGATCGGGGCGTACTTCTTGAGGTACTCGATCGTCTCGTCGGTCATCATGGCGCGGGTGCTGCAGTGGAACGAGACGAAGATCGGGCGCAGGTTCTTGTGGAACGGCATCCCGTAGCGCATCTCGAAGATCGGGTGCATGTACCACCCGAAGCCGAGCATCCAGGTGTCCTTCGGGACGGGCTGGTACATCGACGCGTCGCGCTGCAGGGTCATCAGCTGGACCTTGGCGGACAGGCCCTCGCGGACGCGCTCGGGGCGGACCCGCTCGCGCAACCGGTTGGCCAGGTCGTCGAGCTCGGACTCGCCGGTGAACTCGAGGTCCTTGTGGCGCACCACGTGACCGAGCGAGGCGACGGTCTGGACGTGGTCGCCGATGTTGGCCGAGGCGCGGGAACGTCCCGGGTGCCCGTAGTCGACGACGGCGTAGGAGACGGTGCCCTCCGGCGCGGCCGGGGCGTCGGGCTCGTCGTTGTCGGCCGCCACCCACGAGCGCAGCCAGTCACGGCTCTCGACGACCCACTTGGTGTCGCCGTTGGTGCCGTCGCCGACGGCCTCGTCGAGCCGGGCGTAGAGGCTGCGGGCCAGCTCCTGGTCGCCGAAGCCGAAGACGCGGCTGGTCATCGCGAGCCAGGCGCGCCCCGGGACGTACGCAGCGCCGGACTCGGCGAGGTCGCGCAGGGTGGCGCGGGTGGCGTCGGGGTCGACGTGGAGGCCGGACATGACGTACTCGTCGGCGGCCTTGGCGGCCCACTGCTCGACCGGGATGCCCTGGAAGAGGGCCCAGGCGCGCTCGTAGAAGCCGCCACCGGCGGCGTTGACGGCACCGTCGAGGTCAGCAGCGACGACGAGCGGCTCGACCTCGATGGAGATCGGCGCCGGCTTGCCGGCCACGTCCGCCTGCGGTGCGCCCTCCGAGATGGACGGGACGCGAGCGGTCAGGCTCTGACGCAGGCGCTCGGGAAGCAGCTGGCGAGCGAGTCGTCGAGCTGGGCTGGCCATGGGACTCCTTCATTGATGGTTCGACGCAGTGTCGTCGGGCGGAGCCGCGATGTTCGCGGTCCGTTCACACGTTTCCCCCTATGATCCAGGCCGGATATCCTGCCCGAAGAATCGGCAATCCCCAAAGACGCCGACTAATCTCTGCGCATGCCGATCCCCAACCCCCACGAGCAGGTCGCGTTCCCCGAGGGCCGCTACCTCACGATGTGCAACGAGATCGCGACCAAGTTCGGTGGACAGACGCGGGCGATGATCATGCGCAACCGCCTGATCACCCAGCACACCGGGATCCCGACCACCCTGCTGACGACCGAGTCGAAGCCCGTCTACGACGAGGTGCGCCAGGTGCTGCGCGACTCGGGTCAGCTGGTCGAGGGCATGGACCTCCTCAACCTCTACGAGTGGTACCGCCACAACACCCCGACCGACGCGCCGGACGAGTCCGTGGCCGCGCTCGGGGGCCGGCTGGCCGAGGTCGCCGGCACGACCACCTCGGACGTGCTCCACCCCGACGGCACCGTCTACTACACCGCCCACTCGCAGTCCGGGAAGGACCTGGCGCGCGACTACCGTCGCGCCGACGGGTCGATCTACCTGCGGGCGCCGGGTCCGGGTGCCCCGGCCGCGTCCCGGGTGCCCTACATCCTCACCGACGCCGAGGGGCTGCCGATCCGGTCGTGGGAGACCGTGGGCGGCTGGCTGTGGCACTGGCTCGAGCTCCTCGCCGGCGACGCCGAGCGGGTCTTCTTCGTGACCGACTCCCGGTTCGCGCTGCGCGACGTCATGCCCCGCCAGGACGACCGCTTCTACTTCCTCCACCTCATGCACAACAACCATGTCGTGAGGGAGCGGCGCTGGAACTCCCAGCTCTCCGGCAAGTACGCGCCGCTGCTCGACAACATCCACGAGTACGACGCCCTGGTGAACCTGACCCATCGTCAGTCCGAGCACCTCGCGATGCGTTACGGCTCGACCTCGCACCGGTTCGTCGTGCCCAACCCGGTCGAGCTGCCGGAGCTGCCCGAGACGATGCCCGAGCGCGAGCCGGCGACGTTCGTCACCGTCGCCCGGCTCGAGCCGCAGAAGCGCCTCGAGCACGCCATCAAGGCTTTCGCGAAGGTGATCGAGAAGCGGCCCGAGGCCAAGTTCCAGATCTACGGCGACGGCAAGCTCTACAAGCCGCTCGCGGACCTGATCGAGACCCTCGACGTCGGCAAGAACGTCCAGCTCATGGGTCACGACCCGCGAGCCAAGGAAGCGCTGCTGCACGCGACCGGCTTCATCATGACCAGCGTCAACGAGGGCTACCCGCTCGCCACCCTCGAGTCGCTCTCCTTCGGCTGCCCCGTGATCAGCTACGACATCAACTACGGTCCGCGCGAGCAGATCTCCGACGGTGTCGACGGCTTCATCGTCGAGGCCGAGGACATCGACGCGGTCGCCGAGCGCTGCATCCAGATGATCGACGCCCCCGCGAAGGTGGCCGAGATGTCCCGCAAGGCGCTGGAGAAGGCGAGCAAGCACGACTGGCGCGCGTTCCTCGAGGACTGGCGGGTCGCCTTCGAGGGTGCGGTCGCGCAGCGGCCGGGCCGGATCGAGAAGGCACGCGCCCGGCTCGACGTGCACGCCCTCGGCTGGGCGCGCCCGATGCCCGAGGGCGTCGCGACCCGACTGCCGGGTCCGGCCGGCCGGCTGGGTCGCACCCAGGCGAGCTCGGCCGCCTTCCGTGACTCTCGTACGCTCCGCTTCGACGCCACGCTCACCGTGATGGGCGAGTGGCCGAAGGGCGTGATGGCCGACCGCATCGTCACCCTCGACGCCGTCTGCAACGAGACCGGCGAGGTGGCCGCGCTGCCGCTCGACGTCTCGCCCGGTGGCCGGGGCGAGTTCCGGCTCGCCTCCAGGTTCGACCTCGCGGAGGTCTTCGAGGAGTTCTCCGAGGACGCGCGCAACCTGGACCTGCGGCTCCGGTTCACCGTCCACAACTGGAACTGGCAGACCAGGCTCGGCCGGCCCCGTGAGGTCCGCCCGAACTTCGAGGTGTCGTTCGGTCCGAACGACGTGCTTCACCTGCAGCGGCGCTGACCGGCGGTCGTCAGGATCCGCCCGTGCGGACGACGTGGAGCTTCGTACGCCGCTCCAGCCGGAAGCCGGGACGGTCCTTGAAGTACTCGTCGACCGCGTCGCGGCACCCGCTGTAGTGGAAGTAGTCGTCGAGCACGATCCGTCCACCTGCGACCAGGTGAGGGGCGATCCGCTCGAGGCAGGTCATCGTCGACTCGTACCAGTCGCCGTCGAGGTGGGCGAAGGCGACCGGCTCGTCGATCTTCAGCGTGTCCTGGAACAGGCCCTGCACCAGCTCGACGTTGTGCTGTGCCGGGTCGATCCCGTGCCTGGTGAATGAGTCGCCGACCTCGTCGTAGAGGTTGTCGCGGTAGCCGTAGTAGGTCTCGCCGCCGATCCCCTTCGAGGTGCCGCTGACGATCTTCCGATAGCGCTCGTGCACGTCCTCGCCGTCGCGCTCGGAGGGCTCCGGGATCATCCCGAAGACGTCATAGACCCGCATCGGCCGCTTCGGGTCCTTCGCCGCCGCCATCACGATCGCGGAGCCGCCCAGCGCGGCTCCGGTCTCGATGATCAGGCCGGGCCGATCCTGGATGTCGGCGTCCAGCACCTGGCGGGCGAGCACCTGCAGGTTCTCGGGCTTGAGGTAGGTGAGGTGCTCGGCGCGGACCGCGTCGAGGACGGTGCGGACCTCGTCGGGGAGCGTGAGGTCGACCAGTGGGTCGCGTACGGACTCCCGGGTGCGTACGGTCTCCGTCCTCAGCCTCTCGACCTCGGCCTGGAGCTCCGCGGTGGTGTGCGCGGCCCTCGTCTCGGCCTCGGGCCGCTTCGTCGCGGGCCGCGTGTCGTCGGCCGGCTTGCGTGCGACCACGACGTAGTTCTTCGGCATCCCTCGCTCGAGGCGACGGCCGGAGACCTCCAGCCGCGCGTAGAGGCGGCTGAGCCGGACCGCGAGCTTCCGGTTGAGGAGCACGATCGGGGCGACGTAGGCGAGCTTCCAGCGCAGGCCCCGCCCGCGGAGCTCATCAACGCCTGCGGGGAGGTTCTTCGCCATCATCTGGTAGCTGTAGGCGACCGTCCCGAAGTAGCCCTCGAGCCAGTTCATCCGGGCGATCTCGAAGCCCGCCTCCTCGAACATCTTCCGCAGCGAGAACTGGGTGTAGCGGAAGAAGTCGTAGGGCTTCTGGTGCTCGGCGAAGAAGAGGGGCGCGGAGAGGAAGATCCGCCCGCCCGGCTTGAGCACGCGGTAGAGCTCGCCGATGGCCTTCTCCGGCTCGGGCACGTGCTCGAGGACCTGGTTGCAGATCACCCGGTCGAAGCTGCCGTCATCGACCGGGATGTCGGTGATGTCGCAGACGTAGTCCAGCGGGGCGTACGCCGAGCTCAGCTGGGCGAAGTCAGCGGCCTCGTAGCGGGCGTGCTTGAACAGCTTCCGGTAGGGCGAGCGGCCCGCACCGGCGTCGAGCACACGCATGCCGCGCTTGGTGCCCTTGGCGAAGCGCGCCATCTCCTGACGGAGACGTACGCGGGATGGATTGATGTGCCGGGGCTGAACCGTTCTGCCGCGATCCTGCCGGGCTCTGGGCCACATGGAGCGACATTAGCGCCCCTGAAGCGGAGTCTCCCGTAAACCACGCAAGACGGCGTCGCGCACCGGGTCATGGAGCCGGCGCTCGATGAGATAGTGCAGCGCGATGGCCAGGACGAGGGCGGTCGAGACGGCAGCGGCCAGGACGACGTACTCGTCGTAGCGGCCGTGGAACTCGTCGATGATCCAGAACGCGAACTGCGCGTGGATCAGGTAGAGCGGGTAGGTCAGTGCCCCGAGCGTCGTCAGGAAGCGTGCCTCGACCCGGCCCAGCGGACCGGCCGAGACCAGCCAGACGAGCGCCGCGAACCCCACGATCGCCCAGCCGGTGACCGCCGGCGACACGGTGGCGCCGACGAGCTCCGTGGCGCGGTCGGCGTACTCGGTCGCCTGGCGGATGCCCAGGATCACGTTGTAGGCCACCGCGAGCCAGGCGATGAACGAGTTGCCGAACCGGTAGATGAGGAACAGCGCCATGCCCATCGCGAAGAACGGGGCGTACTCGGCGAACAGGAGCGAGTTGAGCATGCCGGAGTCGGTCGCCCGGGCGATCTGGGCCAGCAGCGGCCACAGGAACACGACCGCGATCACCCGCTGCTTGGTGATCCCGACGAGCAGGAAGACCCCGATCAGCAGGTAGAACTTGAGCTCGATCCAGAGCGTCCAGAAGGCACCCTGGGCGCTGAGTACGTTCCAGCCGTCCTGGGTCATCGTCATGTTGATGAGGCCGCCCACGAATCCCTGGTCGCGGCCGCCCTTCCAGTAGGCCTGGAGGATCAGCGTGATGATCACCGCGACCCAGTAGGCCGGGAACAGTCGGGCGACCCGGGAGGAGACGAACCGCGGCAGGTCGCGACCCCACGCGGTCATCAGGATCACGAAGCCGCTGATGATGAAGAAGAGCTCCACGCCGAGGTAGCCGTAGCGGGTGACGTGGTTGAGGGTCGGGAAGACCTCCCGGGGGTCGATGCCCCAGTAAGGGGTCGCGATGCCGGTGAGGTGGTAGCCCACGACGACCGCTGCCGCGATGAAGCGGAGCGCGTCGAGCGCGCCGAGCCGGGAGCGGCGTACGGCCTTCTTCGGCGCGGGCTCGGGCGCGGGTGCGGAGGCGGGGGCCGTGTCCTCGGAAACCGTGGGAGCGCTGGTCATCGGGTCAGTTCCCCGCCGCGGCGTCCAGGGCCTCCTGGATCGGATCGATGCGGCGCAGGTCGATGACGTGGCCGGTGCTCGACGCGATCAGGGTGTCCAGCGACGCCCGCGCGACCGCCTTCGACTCCAGGAGCGTGTGGGACGGCTCCTGGCCGAACGCCTTGGTGCGCATCGGCGTGCCGGTGCGCTCGGGGTTGATCGCGTTGACGCGTACGCCCTGGTCGGCCCACTCGTCGGCGAGGGCCTGGGTCAGGTTGACCGTGGCCGCCTTCGCGGAGGAGTAGAGCGCGTAGCCGCGGCGACCGCGGGTGTAGGAGCTCGAGGTGAAGAAGAGCAGCGAGCCCTTCGCCCGGGCGAGGTAGGGGAAGAACTCCTGGGCGATCAGGACCGGCGCGATGTAGTTGATCTCGGTCGCGCTGTAGATCGTCTCCTCCGAGACGGTGGCGAGCTCGCCGCGCGGCAGCACACCGGCCGTGTTGACCACGAAGTCGATCGAGCCGAAGCGCTTGCCGGCGTCGGCGGCCGCGGCGACGATGTCGGCCCGCTTCGAGACGTCGGTGCTGGTGGCCGAGCGGCTGTAGGAGGCGACGTTGGCGCCGTAGGACTCTGCCAGCTCCGCGATGTCGGCCCCGATGCCGTAGCTGCCGCCGAAGACGACCATGTTCTTGCCCTCGAGGGCGGCCCGGTAGTCGTCCTCGGTCTTCTGCGGGAACTGCTGGTGAGCGGTGAGCTGGAAGAGCTTGTCGGCGATGTAGACGTCGATCGGCTCGGTGACCTTCATGTTCTGCTCGTGACCGTCGACCACCCAGATCTTGGTGTCGGGCAGGTACTTCAGCACGACGCTGCAGTCGTCGGTCGCCCTGAACTCCGGGTCCTGGTCGGCGATCTCGTAGGCCCGCTTCAGGGTCGAGGCGAGGAAGGCCTGCGGGGTCTGGCCGCGCCGCAGCCGCGAGCGGTCCGGGATCTGCGAGATGGTGTTGTCGTCGTTGAGCTCGATGATCGTGTCCGCGGACGGGATGGCGACGTCGACGGCCTGGTAGGTCACCAGCGCCTTGAAGCAGTCGGTGATCACGTCCTCGCTGAGCAGCGGACGTACGGCGTCGTGGAGGAGCACGTTGCAGTCCTCGCCCTCGGGGAGGGCGGCCAGGGCGCGCTTGGTCGTCTCGTTGCGGGTGTCGGCGCCCTCGAGGATCTTGGAGACCTTCGGGTAGCGGCCGTCGCGGGTCATCGCGTGCACCGCGTCGAGGTGGCCGGGGGCCATCAGGATGATGATCTCGTCGATCTGCGGGTGGCGGTCGAGCACGCCGAGGGTGTGCTCCATGATCGGCATCCCGGCGATCTTGATGAGCTGCTTCGGGATGTCGAGACCCACGCGGGAGCCCACACCGCCGGCAAGCAGCACGGCAACGTTACGAAGCACTGAACTCAGACCCTTTGGTAGATGACGAGGAGGGGTGGATTGTTCCACGCCCCGCACCGGGGACTCCAATGCTGGGGGCGAGGTGATACCCAGCCGTTGGCTCGGCGTGTGGTCCGTGACCGGGGTCGCGTTGATGTGATGGCAGTCACGTGATCTTGATGTTTCGGATGGGTGACGGGCGGCGTACGGTTGTTTCGGCTCGGTCACGGTGGCTGAGCAGGCAGGCACAACGTCTGGTACCCATCCCGGCTCCGCTCACACGGGGGAGTGGTCGGAGGGACTGGAACGAAAGGTCTACAACCATGAACCCACTCAGGGTGGGCGTCGTCGGCGCGGGTCGCGTCGGGGCCGTCCTGGCAGCAGCGCTTCGCACTCCGTCGATCGCCTCGGGCTCCGCTTCGGCAGGAGGTCATGAGATCGTCGCGGTCGCCGGAGAGTCCGACGCATCTCGCGCACGCATCGCCGCGCTTCTCCCGGGTGTCCCGGTCGAGAAGCCGACAGCTGTCGCTCGCGCGTGCGACCTCCTTCTGCTCACTGTCCCCGACGACATGCTCGGCAACGTCGTCAAGACGATGACCGACGCCGGCGCGATCCGGCCCGGGATGTACGTCGCGCACACCTCCGGCCGCCACGGCCTGGCGATCCTCGAGCCGGCCGCCGCGATCGGCGCCCACGTGATGGCCGTCCACCCGGCGATGACCTTCTCCGGCACCTCGGTCGACCTCGCCCGTCTCTCCGGCTGCGTCTTCGGGCTCACCGCCGCGACCCCTGCCGACCGGGCCTTCGCCGAGTCGCTGGTGCTCGACCTCGGCGGGAAGCCGATGTGGGTGCCCGAGGAGATGCGGACGCTCTACCACGCCGGGCTCGCCCACGGCGCGAACCACCTGGTCACCCTGGTCACCGAGGCGATGGAGATCCTCGCCGCCGCCGGCGCCACCGACCCTGCGGGCACCCTGCGCCCGCTGCTCACCGCCGCCCTCGACAACGCCCTGGACCACGGCGACGCCGCGTTGACCGGCCCGATCGTCCGCGGCGACGCCGGCACGGTGGCCGCCCACCTCGACGACATCCGCACCAACGCTCCGCAGACCCTGGCATCGTACGTCTCCATGGCGCGGGCCACGCTCGACCGAGCCGTCTCGGACGGACGGCTGCTGCCCATCCGGGCGCTCAAGATCAAGAACCTGCTCGACGACGCGGACAGGGCTGCCGTGCAGCCGCTCCCGCGTCCCGCCCACCTCTGGAACCAGTGATGACCGTTCTCGCTTCCACTCGCGAGGAGCTGGCCAAGCTCCTCGACTCCGCGCGCCGCGACGGCGCGAGCGTCGGGTTCGTGCCGACGATGGGCGCGCTCCACGAAGGACACGCGTCGCTGATGCGGGTCGCCCGTGAGCGAGTAGGCGACGGTCCGGTGGTCGTGTCGATCTTCGTCAACCCGCTGCAGTTCGGCGCCGGGGAGGACCTCGACCGCTACCCGCGCACGCTCGAGGCGGACCTGGAGGTCTGCGAACGGGAGGGCGTCGACGTCGTCTTCGCGCCGTCGGTGGATGAGGTCTACCCCGGCGGGCTGCCGCAGGTGACCGTGGCTCCCGGGCCGCTCGCCGACGTGCTCGAGGGCAAGACCCGGCCGGGCCACTTCGGCGGTGTGCTCACCGTCGTCGCGAAGCTGTTCGGACTGGTCGAGCCCGACGTCGCCGTTTTCGGTGAGAAGGACTACCAGCAGCTCACACTGATCCGCCGGATGTCGGCCGACCTGTGCCTCGGGGTCGACGTCGTCGGCGCACCTACGCAGCGCGAAGCCGACGGCCTGGCCCTCTCCTCGCGCAACCGCTACCTCTCGCCCGAGCAGCGGGAGGAGGCGACGACACTGTCGCGGGCGCTCTACGCCGCGCAGCGCGAGGCCGCCCACGGTGTCGAGGCCGCTCTCCAGACGGCCCGCGCCGAGCTGCGGCAGGCGTTGGGGGTCGACGTGGACTACCTCGTGGTCACCGACCCCGCGCTCGCGGAGCTGTCCACCCACCCTGAGCCGGCCACCGAAGCCCGGATCCTCATCGCCGCCCGGGTCGGCACGACCCGACTCATCGACAACATGAGCCTCACGATCGGAGCATCCCGATGACTCGTCTGCGCACCATGATGACCGGCAAGATCCACCGCGCCACGGTCACCCAGGCAGACCTCCACTACGTCGGCTCGGTCACCGTCGACGCCGACCTCCTCGACGCCGCGGACATCCTCCCGGGCGAGCTGGTCTCCATCGTCGACATCACCAACGGTGCCCGCCTGGAGACCTACACGATCGCGGGCGAGCGGGGTTCGGGCGTCCTCGGGATCAACGGGGCCGCCGCCCACCTGGTCCACCCCGGTGACCTGGTCATCCTCATCGCGTACGCGCAGATGACCACCGAGGAGGCGAAGGCCTTCGAGCCGCACGTCGTCCACGTCGACGGGGCCAACCACATCGTCGCGCTCGGCTCCGACCGGAGCGAGCCGGTTCCAGGAACCGACCAGATGCGTGGACCGCTCGTTCTCACGCAGTAGCGTGCCGCTATGAACATCGAGCTGCTCTCCGCCCGCGATCCGGGCTGGACCGAGTGGGCGGACGTGATCGTGGTGGGCTCGGGGATCGCCGGGCTGACCGCGGCACTGCGGCTGAAGGACCAGGTCGAGCGGGTCGCCGTCGTCACCAAGGACGAGCTCAAGGCCGGTTCGACGCAATGGGCCCAGGGCGGCATCGCTGCGGCTCTCGGCGAGGGCGACACCCCGGCTCAGCACGAGGTCGACACGCTCGTGGCAGGCGCCGGGGCGTGCGATCTGGAGGCCGTACGCGTCCTGGTCGGCGAGGGCGCCGAAGCGGTCCGTGAGCTGATCGAGTGGGGTGCCGACTTCGACAAGGACCCGGACGGCAACCTGTCGCTCACCCGCGAGGGCGGCCATCGGCGCGACCGGATCGCGCACGCCGACGGCGACGCGACCGGCGCCGAGATCCAGCGGGCGCTGATGGAGGCCGTCCGACGGGCTCCCGAGATCCTGGTCTTCGAGCACGCCATGGTCGTCGACCTGCTGACGGCTGCCGATGGCGGCGTGGCGGGCCTGACCATCCATGTGATGGGCGAGGGCGATGCCGACGGCGTCGGGATCGTGCGTACGAGGGCTGTCGTCCTGGCTTCCGGCGGGCTCGGCCAGGTCTTCTCCCAGACCACCAACCCCGCCGTCGCCACCGCCGACGGGATGGCGATCGCACTGCGCGCCGGTGCGACGCTGCGCGACCTGGAGTTCGTCCAGTTCCACCCCACGGTGATGTACCTCGGTGAGGACTCCCGCGGCCAGCAGCCGCTGATCTCCGAGGCCGTACGCGGCGAGGGCGCCTTCCTGGTGGACTGGGACGGCAACCGGCTCATGGAGGGCGTGCACGAGCTCCGCGACCTGGCTCCGCGCGACATCGTCTCCAAGGCGATCATGAAGCGGATGCTCGATACCGGCCACCCCAACATGTGGCTCGACGCCCGCCACCTCGGTCGTGAGTTCTGGGAGAAGCGGTTCCCCAACATCCTCGCCTCCTGCGAGCGGCACGGCGTCGACCCCTCCGTGGACCTGATCCCCGTCGCCCCGGCGTGCCACTACGCCTCGGGCGGCGTACGCACCGACCTGTGGGGCCGTTCGGACGTGCCCGGCCTCTACGCCACCGGCGAGGTCGCCTGCAGCGGTGTCCACGGCGCCAACCGGCTCGCCTCCAACTCGCTGCTCGAGGGGCTGGTCTTCTCGCGCCGGATCGCCGAGGTCCTGCCCGGCGAGCTGCGTCAGCTGGAGGATCCGGCCCCCGGCCTCGGCGCCGGGCGCCCGCTCGTCCCTGGCGCAGCGCTCAAGCAGCTGCAGGAGACGATGACGACCAAGGTCGGAGTCCTCCGCAACGCGACCGGCCTCGCCGAGGCGATCGACGAGCTGGAGCAGCTCGGTGACACCCCGGCGACCGAGATCGACCCGGCCGCCTGGGAGGCGACCAACCTGCTGACCGTCTCGCTCGCGCTCGCGAAGTCGGCGCTGCTGCGAGAGGAGACCCGCGGGTCCCACTGGCGCGAGGACTTCGCCGAGCGTGACGACGCCGGGTTCGCCGGCCACTTCGACGTACGGCTCCGGGACGGCGAGACTGTTGCCGCGTTCACCCCGACGCCCGCGACCGACCCCTCAACCATGGCAGGAGCCTGATGACCATCCGACGCGTGCCCTTCGACGAGATCCCGCAGTCTCTGCGCGACGAGCTGACCAAGGCCGGCCTGGACGCCGGCGAGGTCTACGACGCCGTAGAGCTCGCTCTCGACGAGGACCTGCCCACGTCCGCTCCCGGCGACATGCCCAGCGAGGACGTCACCTCGGTGGCGACGATCGCCCCCGACTCGACCGGGATCGGCGTCTTCGCCGCTCGGGAGGACGGCGTCGTGGCCGGCCTCGGCGTGGCCGAGCTCGTGTTCGCGTACGTCATGGGTGACTCGGTCACGGTGACCGACCGCGTCAAGGACGGCTCCCAGGTGAAGGCGGGGGACGTCATCATGCGGATCGCCGGGCCGACCCGCGGGCTGCTGACCGCGGAGCGTACGGCGCTCAACTACGCCTCCCACCTCTCCGGTGTCGCCACCGGTGTCGCGGCTTGGACCGAGGCCCTGGAGGGCACCGGCGCGCAGGTCCTCGACACCCGCAAGACCCTCCCGGGCTTCAGGTCCCTGGAGAAGTACGCCGTGCGCTGCGGCGGCGGTGCCAACCACCGGATGTCGCTGTCCGACATGGCGCTGGTCAAGGACAACCACATCGTCGCCGCCGGTGGCGCGGTGCAGGCCTACGAGGCCGTGAAGTTCGCCTACCCGGACGTGCCGATCGAGGTCGAGGTCACCACCCTCGACGAGCTCAAGGCCCTTCTCGACGCCGGCTGCGGCCGGATCATGCTCGACAACATGTCGACCGCGACGATGAAGGAGGCCGTCGAGATCACCGCCGGACGTGCGGTGCTCGAGGCATCCGGTGGACTGACCCTCGACCGGGCTCGCGAGGTCGCCGAGACCGGTGTCGACTATCTCTCCGTCGGTGCGCTGACCCACTCGGTGAAGGTCTTCGACATCGGCTTCGACCTGTCCGAGGGCTGACCGACGGTGGCTCTACTCGCTGTCAACATCGGCAACAGCCACACGGGTCTCGGGCTGATCGCCGATGGCGTGGTGTCCGCGGACTGGAAGGTCTCCACGCTCGAGCACCGCACCGCCGACGAATGGTGGGCGCTGCTGCGGGGGACCATGGGCGATGAGTTGGTGGCGAGCGTGGACGGCGTGGTCGTGTGCGCGACGGTGCCCTCGGTCCTGCACGAGTGGCGCGAGATGATCGCCCGCCATCTCGACTCGGTCGAGAGCGTCGTGGTCGAGCCGGGCGTACGCTCCGGCATTCCGATCCTCATGGACAACCCGCGCGAGGTCGGCACCGACCGGATCGCCAACGCCGTCGCGGCCGTGGCGCTCCACGGCGGCCCGGCGATCGTGGTCGACTTCCGTGGCACGGCGACGACCTTCGACGTGGTCAACGCCGCCGGACAGTACGTCGGTGGCGCGATCCTGCCCGGGATCGAGCTGTCGCTGGAGGCTCTGGGACGGCGTGGTGCGCAGCTGCGCAAGGTCGAGCTCGCTCGCCCGCGGTCGGTGATCGCCAAGAACACGGTCGAGGCGCTGCAGTCCGGAATGGTCTACGGGGTCGCGGCACAGGTCGAGGGTCTGGTCGCTCGTATCATCGCCGAGCTGGGTGTCTCCGCCGACGAAGTGACAGTGATTGCGACCGGCTATCTGGCGGACTTCGTTCTCGACGAGAGTAAATGTTTCTCGTTGCATTCTCCGTGGCTGACGATGCAAGGACTGGAACTCATATTCCAGCGAAATGCCGTTCGTTAGTCATTTCAGTATGGCGACCTGTTGATTCATCCGGATCGTATGTAATGCTATGGGCATCTCGCTTAACCGCGATGGCGATAATCGGCCCATTTCCGGGTGAAGAGCAGTGAAGGTAGGAACATGGCTAAGAAGGTTCAGATCATCCTCGAGGATGACATCGATGGCTCGGAAGCTGCGGAGACGGTTTCTTTCGCTCTGGACGGCACGTCCTACGAGATTGATCTCAGCGACGCCAATGCGGCCAAGCTCCGTGATTCTCTTGCGCTCTTCGTGGGTCACGCCCAGAAGGTGAGCGGCCGTCGTGGCAGCGCCAAGAAGGCCCCCGCGGCCGGTGGGTCCACCCCGAAGGTCATGCGCGAGTGGGGAAAGGCCAACGGCTACACGGTTCCCGACCGCGGTCGCATTCCGGCTGACGTCCGGGCGGCTTTCGAAGCGGCCCACTGACCGACAGGTCTCGAGGCACCGCAAGGCGGCTGCCGCGCCCTCAGGGGCGCGGCAGCCGCCTTTGTGCGTGGCCCGCACTGTCCGGCCTACGGAACGCGTGTTCGCTCTCAGCGCACGGATCGCGTTGTGTTGTCGGGAACGCGTAGGCTGTCTGCGGGGTTGAATCTTGGTGACGCCCCAGAATTCTTAGGAGAGATGCGTACATGTTCGAGCGGTTCACTGACCGAGCCCGCCGGGTGGTCGTGCTGGCCCAGGAAGAGGCCCGCATGCTCTCCCATAACTACATCGGGACCGAGCACATCCTGCTCGGCCTGATCCACGAGGGCGAAGGCGTCGCTGCCAAGGCCCTCGAGTCCCTCGACATCTCGCTCGAGGCGGTGCGCAACCAGGTCGAGGAGATCATCGGCCAGGGCCAGCAGGCGCCGTCCGGGCACATCCCGTTCACGCCGCGTGCCAAGAAGGTGCTCGAGCTGTCCCTGCGCGAGGCGCTGCAGCTCGGCCACTCCTACATCGGCACCGAGCACATCCTGCTCGGCCTCATCCGTGAGGGCGAGGGCGTCGCCGCCCAGGTGCTGCAGAAGCTCGGCGCCGACCTCAACCGGGTCCGCCAGCAGGTCATCCAGCTGCTCTCGGGATTCCAGGGCAAGGAGGGCCAGGCCGGCACCTCCGGCGCTACCGCGTCGACCGGCACGACCTCGACCGAGGCGCCGTCCTCCAGCCTCGTGCTGGACCAGTTCGGCCGCAACCTGACCCAGGACGCCCGCGAGGGCAAGCTCGACCCGATCATCGGTCGCGAAGGCCAGATCGAGCGCGTGATGCAGGTGCTCTCGCGGCGTACGAAGAACAACCCGGTCCTGATCGGCGAGCCCGGCGTCGGCAAGACGTCGATCGTCGAGGGCCTGGCCCAGGACATCGTCAAGGGCAACGTTCCCGAGACGCTCAAGGACAAGCAGATCTACACGCTCGACCTGGGCGCGCTCGTGGCGGGTTCGCGTTACCGCGGTGACTTCGAGGAGCGCCTGAAGAAGGTGCTCAAGGAGATCAAGACCCGTGGCGACATCGTGCTGTTCATCGACGAGATCCACACGCTCGTCGGTGCCGGTGCGGCCGAGGGCGCGATCGACGCGGCGAGCATCCTGAAGCCGATGCTGGCTCGCGGTGAGCTGCAGACCATCGGTGCGACGACGCTGGACGAATACCGGAAATACCTCGAGAAGGACGCCGCTCTCGAGCGTCGTTTCCAGCCGATCCAGGTTCCGGAGCCGACGATCGCGGTCGCGATCGAGATGCTCAAGGGCATCCGCGACCGTTACGAGGCCCACCACCGGGTCACGATCACCGACGAGGCTCTGGTCGCTGCGGTCACCATGGCCGACCGCTACATCTCCGACCGGTTCCTGCCGGACAAGGCGATCGACCTGATCGACGAGGCCGGCTCGCGCCTGCGCATCCGCCGGATGACGGCCCCCGCCGACCTGCGGGAGTACGACGACAAGATCGCCGACGTGCGCCAGCGCAAGGAAGCCGCGATCGACGGCCAGGACTTCGAGGCGGCGGCCCGTCTGCGCGATGAGGAGAAGCAGCTCATCGCCAAGAAGGCCGAGCGCGAGAAGGCGTGGCGTGCCGGCGACATGGACGAGGTCGCCGAGGTGGATGAGGAGCTCATCGCCGAGGTCCTCGCCGTCGCGACCGGCATCCCGATCGTGCAGGTCAACGAGGAGGAGTCCGCGCGACTGCTGCGCATGGAGGACGAGCTCCACAAGCGGGTCATCGGCCAGGACGAGGCGGTCAAGGCTCTGTCCCGTGCCATCCGACGCACCCGTGCCGGCCTGAAGGACCCGAAGCGCCCCGGCGGTTCGTTCATCTTCGCCGGTCCGTCCGGTGTCGGTAAGACCTGGCTGTCCAAGACGCTCGCCGAGTTCCTCTTCGGCGACGAGGACGCGCTGATCCAGCTTGACATGTCGGAGTTCGGCGAGAAGCACACCGTCTCGCGGCTCTTCGGCTCGCCTCCGGGCTACGTCGGCTACGAGGAGGGTGGCCAGCTCACCGAGAAGGTGCGCCGCAAGCCGTTCTCCGTGGTCCTCTTCGACGAGGTCGAGAAGGCTCACCCGGACATCTTCAACTCGCTGCTGCAGATCCTGGAGGAAGGTCGCCTGACCGACTCCCAGGGCCGCGTGGTCGACTTCAAGAACACCGTCATCATCATGACCACCAACCTCGGCACGAGGGACATCGCGAAGTCGGTCAACCTGGGCTTCTCCCAGGCCAGCGACGTCGCGGGCAACTACGACCGGATGAAGGCCAAGGTCTCCGACGAGCTCAAGCAGCACTTCCGTCCGGAGTTCCTCAACCGTGTCGACGAGGTCATCGTGTTCCCGCCGCTGTCGCAGGAGCAGATCATCGCGATGGTCGACAACATGATCGCGGCCGTCGAGGTTCGCCTCAAGGACCGCGACATGGGCATCGAGCTCACCACGGCCGCGAAGAAGGTGCTCGCCGAGCGTGGTTTCGACCCGGTCCTCGGCGCCCGTCCGCTGCGTCGCACGGTCCAGCGCGAGCTCGAGGACGTGCTCGCCGAGAAGATGCTCTACGGCGACATCGGCCCCGGCGAGATCGTGCTGGTCGACGTCGACGGTGAGGGCCCTGCCGCCCAGTTCACCTTCACCGGTCAGAAGCGCTCCGTCGTTCCGGACGTACCTCCGCTGGAAGGTGCGACCGTGTCCGATATCGAGCTCCCCGACCAGGACGAGCCGACGAACATCGAGAAGTCGAAGCCGGATTCCGAGTAGTCCGACAAAGCAACGCCCCGGCC
>NZ_JBHVGB010000128.1:0-17747 GCF_042801335.1 Nocardioides sp. NPDC057577
GATCACAACCGTTCGTTGAAGCGGGCATGCGCCCGTTCCTGCTGAGTCTTCTCGCTGCTGTCGCAATCGTCCTCGCCCCGATCTCCGCACCCGCCGCGGCGGGGCAGAGCCGGACCGGGATCCCGCTGCCCGGGTCGCCCTACGGCGACCCCGCCGGGGCCAACGACTGGGCGTGCGCGCCGTCGGCAGCGCACCCGACGCCGGTGATCCTGGTGCACGGCACCTTCGGCGACCGCCGGTCTTTGCTGGACCCGATCTCGCTGGCCATGAAGCGAGCCGGGTTCTGCGTCTACTCGCTCGACTACGGCAACCGCGCGACCGGCGACATCCGGGACTCGGCGGCCCACCTGGCTGAGTTCATCGAGCGCGTACGCGAGGTCACCGACGCCGACAAGGTGTCCCTCGTCGGTCACTCCCAGGGCGGCATGATGCCGCGCTACTACATCAAGAACCTCGGTGGCGCCGCCTATGTCGAGGACCTCATCGGCCTCGCCCCGTCCAACCACGGCACCTCGATCCTCATGGACGGCGGCGCGACGGGCACCACTGGACTGTGCGTCTCGTGCGCCCAGCAGGCCGCGGGGTCACCGTTCCTCGCCGAACTCAACGCCGGAGACGAGACGCCGGGCGACGTCTCCTACACCCAGATCATCAGTGCCACCGACGAGGTCGTCGTCCCCTCCACCTCGGGCTTCCTCGCCGAAGGCCCGAACACCACCAACGTACGCATCCAGGACGCCTGCGCCCTCGACCTCTCCGAGCACCTGCTCATCCCGATGAGCGCCTCCGCCATCGCTCTCACCCTCGACGCGCTCACCCACGAAGGCCCCGCCTCGCCCGCTCTGAAGACCTGCTGATCGCGCCCAGGTGCCCGACTACCGTTCAACCATGCGCCTGGACCTGGTCACGATCGTCGTTCCCGACTACGACGAGGCGGCGGAGTTCTTCCGCGACGCCCTCGGCTTCGAGGTCACCGAGGACGTCCCCGCGACCACGAACGACGGCCGCCCGAAGCGCTGGGTGGTCGTACGTCCGCCCGGCGGCGGCACCGGGTTCCTGCTCGCCCGGGCTGACGGCCCGGCGCAGGCCGCGAGGGTCGGTGACCAGACCGGCGGCCGGGTGACGTTCTTCCTGCGGGTGGACGACTTCGCGGCGGCGTACGAGAGGCTGGTCGGCGCCGGGATCGAGCTCGTCGGACCGGTGCGCGAGGAGGCGTACGGCACCCTCCAGGTCTTCAGGGACCCGTTCGGCAACCTGTGGGACCTGCTGGCGGGCTGAATCTCTACAGCGTGGGCGAGGCGTAGTAGCGGCAGCGGTGGTGCTCGGTGAAGCCAAGGCTCTCGTAGAGGGCGAGGCCGGGGGCGTTGGTGGTCTCGACGTGCAGCCAGGCGGCGCGGGCGCCGCGTTCGGCGCCCCACTCGAGCAGGGTGGCGAGGGCCTTGGTCGCGAGGCCCTGGCGGCGGTGTGACTCGGCGACCTCGAGGTCGTGGATGGCCAGCCAGTCGCGTTCCATCGTGCCCATGATCCGGGCGGTGTCGCCGAGAGTGATCAGCACCTGCGCGTCGTTCGCCTGGACCTCGACGCGGGCATCCTCGACGGGCGGAGGCAGGATGCGGCGGGTGGCGGCGAGCCCGGCGAGCTGGAACCCGACGGTCACGTCCTCGACCCAGCCGCGCGCGACCAGAGCCTCCTCGGCCGTGGAGCCGACCTCGATCTTGGCGCGCGGTCGCTTGTGGCGGCTGCGGTAGTAGCTCTCGATCTTGTCGATCGCGGCGTCCAGCCCGATGCCGGGGTCGCCGATCGCCAGCGCGGAGTTGGGCCGCCGGCGGACGGACACCTCGTGGTCGAAGAGCACCCACTCGCCCAACGGCTCCGAGGTGGTGCCGGGGAAGATCGCGGCGCTGAGCAGCTCGCCCTCGCGTACCCCGATCCGCAGGCGTACGTTCGGCCGCGGCGGGACCGGTTTGCCGGAGACGATCTCGGCGACGGGCACGCTGACTCGCTCCCCGGACTCACGCTCGATGACCGCGGTGCCGTCGGCCCAGGACGTACAGACTCCGAGGATGTCGGTGAAGGCGGGGCCGCCCGTGGGGCCGGTCTCACCGGTGACGAGGCGGCGGATGACGATCCGCTTGCCGACGACATGTGGTCCCAGGAGATGAGCAGGCACGTGGGGATACTAGGCTGTCCCCTGAAGGGCCAGCAGTGCCCCTCTGACTTTCGTGATACCCCGCTTGGAGGAGCCCCGAATGACGTACGTCATCGCCCAGCCCTGTGTTGACGTGAAGGACAAGGCTTGCGTCGACGAATGTCCGGTGGACTGCATCTACGAGGGCAAGCGGATGCTCTACATCCACCCCGACGAGTGTGTCGACTGCGGCGCCTGCGAGCCGGTGTGCCCGCCCGAGGCGATCTTCTACGAGGACGACACCCCGGAGGAGTGGAAGGAGTACTACGACGCCAACGTCAAGTTCTTCGACGACCTCGGTTCGCCCGGTGGTGCCGCCCGCATGGGTGAGATCGACAAGGACCACCCGTTCGTCGCCGCGCTGCCCCCGCAGAACCAGGACTGATGCTCGTTTCACAGCGGCTGCCTGACTTCCCCTGGGACAAGCTCGCGCCGTTCAAGGAGAAGGCGTCCGCGCACGACGGCGGGCTGGTCGACCTCTCGATCGGCACGCCGGTCGACCCGACGCCCGCGGTGATCCAGAAGGCGCTCGCCGAGGCGGCCGACTCACCGGGCTACCCGACCACCATCGGGACCCCGGCGGTCCGTCAGGCCGCGATCGACTGGCTCGCGCGCAACCACGGGGTCTCGGGCCTCGGGCTCGAGAACGTGCTGCCGGTGATCGGCTCGAAGGAGCTGATCGGCTCGCTGCCGCTGCACCTGGGCATCGGCCAGGGTGACCTGATCGCCTATCCAGAGCTCGCCTACCCGACCTACGAGGTCTCGGCGGCGCTCGTCGGTGCCGACACCGTCGCCACCGACTCGCTGGTCGCACTCGGCCCGAAGGCGCCGCGGATCCTCTGGATCAACTCGCCGTCCAACCCGAGCGGCCGGGTGCTCCCGGTCGAGCACCTGCGCAAGACGGTCGAGTGGGCGCGCGAGCGCGGCACGCTGCTGATCTCGGACGAGTGCTACATCGAGTGCGCGTGGGAGGCCTCGCCGGTCTCGATCCTGCATCCCGACGTCTGTGGTGGTTCGTTCGACGGTCTTCTCGCCGTCCACTCGCTCTCGAAGCGCTCCAACCTCGCGGGCTACCGCGAGGCCTTCGTCGCCGGTGACGCCTCGGTCCTCGGTGAGCTCCTCGCGGTCCGCAAGAACCTCGGTCTGATGATGCCCGGCCCGCAGCAGGTCGCCATGGTGACCGCCCTGGGCGATGACCAGCACGCCAAGGAGCAGCACGCCCGCTACGCCGCGCGGCGCGCCAAGCTCAAGGCGGCGCTGGAGTCGGCCGGCTTCCGCATCGACCACTCCGAGGCGTCCCTCTACCTGTGGTCCACCCGCGACGAGGACTGCTGGGCCACCGTCGAATGGCTCGCCGAGCGCGGCATCCTCGCCGCTCCCGGCAGCTTCTACGGCCGCGCCGGCAGCCAGCACGTACGCATCGCCTTCACCGCCACCGACGAGCGCGTCGACGCGGCCGTCGCCCGCCTCACGGCGTAGCCGGCCGGGTTTGCCCCATAGGTGAAGATTGGTGGAGTGAGCGCACAGCCGGGGACCCCGACGGGCCCGCCGACCATCCCGCCTCCGGCTCCTCCGGGGCCTCCGGGGCCGAGGCTCCCGGAGCCGGCGCGCGAGGCGCTGCGGAAGTCGGCGCGGGAAGCCCGCAAGCAGCTGCGTCCGGTGCGCAAGCACCTGATCGTCCTTGGCGTCGTGATCGCCGTCGCCCTGGTCTTCGCCGGCCTCCGGCTCCTCGGCGTCGGGGTCAGCGGCATCCCGGTCCTCTCCCGTGAGGCCTGCACCGTCACTGCCGAGGACGCGACCTACGACCTCTCCATCGACGAGGCCGAGCGCGCCTCGGCGATCGCCGCCATCGCCGTACGCCGCGGGCTCCCGGCCCGCGCTGCCTCGGTCGTGCTCGCTGTCGAGATTGCCGACCACTCGCTCGGGCGGGATGCGGTGAAGGCGGCCGGCCTCTACGACCGGCTCTCCGGGGTCGCCGACTACCGCCAGCAGTCCGTACCGGGGGTCGCCCAGCAGATCAGCGACGGCGCGCGCGATGGCTACCGCGACGCCGAGCCCGAGGCACGGGCACTCGCCTCGGCACTGACCGGGAACACCCCCGAGGCGTTCTCGTGCGTGGTCAAGGGCGGTGCCGACGAGGTCTCGGACCAGCTCAGTGCCGCCGGGCTCACCTCGCGTGCGGAGACGGTGCGTGATGACGTACGCAAGGCCTTCGGGGACGTTCCCGACGGCGGCTTCCAGCCCGGCGGGGTGACAACCGGCCACATGGTCGGCTCGGCCCACTACGAGGGCCGCGCCGTCGACTACTTCTTCCGACCCATCAACGCCCGCAACAACATCAAGGGCTGGTCCCTGGCGCAGTACTTCGTCGCCAACGCGGACCGCCTCGACATCGAGACCGTCATCTTCGACGACCGCATCTGGACCAAGCGCCGCTCCGCCGCCGGCTGGCGCGACTACGACGTCCCGCCCCGCGGCGGCGACCAGGCCATCCTCGAGCACCGCGACCACGTCCACGTCGACGTAGCCGACTGACGCCGAGACGTCAGATACGTCGGCCGAGTTGGCACTCGAGTGCCAACTCGTGCGACGCATCTGACGCCTCGATCGGTGCGAGTGACGCTTCGGCGATCAGGCATGGCGAGGCGTCACTTACGTCGGCCGAGTTGGCATACGTTTGCCAACTCGTGCGACGTGCGTGACGCCTCGGCCGACCTACCTGACACTTCGGCCGACCTACCTGACGCTTCGGCAGAGGGGGTCAGGCGAGGGTGACGAGGATCTGGTCGCCGGAGACCTTGGGGGTCTCAGCCCACTCCTCGTCCTTGCCTGCGGACCAGGTGCGGCCGTCGTAGGCGATGGCGGTGGCGCCGAACTCGCTGGCCCGGGCGAGTACGTAGTGGGCGACGGCCCAGCCGTTGCGCTGGCCGGTCTCGCCGGCGTCGACGGGGATGACCACGGTGGTGCCGTCGACCCGGGCGCGGCCGACCATCTGGCCGAGCAGCTGGTTGACCTCGGTCTTGGTCGCCTGGGGCTTGCCGGAGCCGGCCTCGGGCTCGTCGATCCGGCAAGTCAGCGCGGCGGGGGAGTAGCCGCTGATCGCGGAGGCGATCGCGCGGCCCTCGCCCTCGTGGTCGGCGTACGCCTCGGGATAGGCCGAGCGCTGCACCTCCTGCGCCGCCTCGGTGACCACCATGTCCTCGTAGCCTTCGATCTTCACCAGCGCGTCGTAGAACTTGTTGGTGGCGTAGACGGGGTCCTGGACCTGCTCCTCGGTGCCCCAGCCCATCGACGGGCGCTGCTGGAAGAGGCCGAGCGAGTCCCGGTCACCGTGGCTGATGTTGTAGAGCTTCGACTCCTGGATCGCGGTCGCGATCGCGATCGTGGCCGCCCGCGCGGGCAGGCCGCGCTTGAGCCCGAGTGCCGTGATCACGGCGGCGTTGCCCATCTGCTCAGGGTCGAAGCGCGCCTCGTACTCGCCCGCTACCGCTGTGCACTGCTGCAGGTCGGGCAGGATCGAGTCCAGCTTGTCCGTCGCGGCCTGGACGACCCAGTAGATGCCGCCGGCGACGACGCTGAGCACCACCAGGGCGGTGAGAAGCTTCTTCAACTCGGCACTCTGCTCGTCGGTGAGAGTCAGTTGGCGTGGAGGGCGGCGTTGAGCTCGATGCCCTCGCCCTTCCACGGAACGGCCTCGATGGCGCCGCTGACCGAGTTGCGACGGAAGAGGATGTTGGAGGCGCCGGACAGCTCGCCGGCCTTCGTCACGGTGCCGTCGGGGAGCGTGACCTTGGTCCCGAAGGTGACGTAGCACCCGGCCTCGACGACCGCGTCGTCACCCAGGGAGATGCCGACGCCCGAGTTGGCACCGAGCAGGCAGCGCTCGCCGATGGAGATGACGGCCTTGCCGCCACCGGAGAGGGTGCCCATGATCGAGGCGCCGCCACCGACGTCGGAGCCGTCGCCGACGACGACACCGCCGGAGATCCGGCCCTCGACCATCGAGGCGCCGAGGGTGCCGGCGTTGAAGTTGACGAAGCCCTCGTGCATCACGGTGGTGCCGGAAGCCAGGTGGGCGCCGAGGCGGACGCGGTCGGCGTCGCCGATGCGAATCCCCGAGGGCACGACGTAGTCGACCATCCTCGGGAACTTGTCCACGCCGTAGACGGTGACGTGCTGGCCCGCGGCGCGCAGCCGGGCGCGGGTGAGCTCGAAGCCCTCGACCGCGCACGGGCCGGCGCTGGTCCACACCACGTTGGTGAGCAGGCCGAAGATGCCGTCGAGGTTCTGCCCGTGCGGCTGCACGAGGCGGTGGGAGAGGAGGTGGAGTCGCAGCCAGACGTCCTCGGTGGTCACCGGCGCGGTGTCGAGGTCCTTGATCTCGACGAGCTCGACCTTCGTGGTCACCTGACGCACCTCGTCGGCGCCCTCGAGCGCGGTCAGGTCGGCCGGCGCGGTCGCGGAGGCGGGCTTCTCGCCCAGCTGCGGCGCGGGGAACCACACGTCGAGCACAGAGTTGTCGGCGGCGTACGTCACGAGGCCGAAGGCCCAAGCTGCATTCGTCACGGGGCGCAGTCTAGTGGCCGAGCCTGAGTGGTCCCTTATCGACAGTCTCGACGTGCGAACATGGGCGGGTGAGCGAGCGTCAGCGAGTGAACCATCCAATCAACACGCGGCCGCGCCCGTATTCTGGCGCTTGCGCTACGGGGGTGGTCGCGTGAGCAAGAAGAGCGCGCCGCCGACGCCCCGCCTGATCCAGGCCGAGGACGGCACCTGGACCCTCGAGATCCCCGGTGTGGCGACCAGCAAGGGCCACCCGGCGCCGGAGTGGGCGATGGCCAAGGGCGTCGAGGTCGTCCGCCTTGCCGCCTCCGACATCGTCCGGAGCTGGATCAATGGCAAGCCGGTCGGCGACGCCGAGAAGCAGGTGGTCCTGCTCGTCACCCGAGGTGACTCGCAGGTGTACGCCTGGCTCGACGCCGCCTTCGCCGAGGACAACCCCCGCTAGACCGCTAGCAGCAGCGGGCCTGGGGGTTGTGCTCCTTCTCGTCGGCCCGGTGACGCTCGAACGCGCGCCGGGTCATCGGCGCGACGTCCTCGCGCTCGCACCGGGCCAGATACTCGTCCCACTTCGCCTCCCCGGTCGCCTGGCGGAGCAGCCGCCAGGCGCCGGAGACACGCTCGGTCAAGACACTCACGAGACCGACGCCTTCTGGGAGGCCTCCCACTCGCGTACGGCTTCCTTCTCCTCCTTGGTGGCGAAGAAGTCGGAGGGCGCGACGATCTTCGACTCGGCCTTCGGGACCTCGGTGGTGGGCAGCCCGCCGGCGCGGATCGCCTTGACCACGGTCACCGCGGCACCGGCGACGATCACGATCACCAGCAGCGCGAACGCTGCCTGCAGGATGCCGCTCTGGGTCGAGTTGTAGATGATCTGGTCGACGTCCGCGGGGGTCTTCGCAACCCCGTAGAGCTCACCGGCGTCGCGTGCCTCGCGCGCGGCCGAGGCCTGGGCGAAGTAGCCGATCGCGGGGTTGTCGCTGAACACCTTCTGCCAGCTCGCCGTCATGGTGACGATGAGGTCCCAGATCAGCGGGATGCCAGGCACCCAGGCGTACTTGGCCAGACCGTGCTTGAACATCAGCACCGTGGCCAGGGTCAGGGCGATCGCGGCGAGCAGCTGGTTGGCGATGCCGAAGAGCGGGAACAGCTGATTGATCCCGCCGAGCGGGTCACCGACGCCGATCCAGAGCATGTAGCCCCAGGCCAGTACGACCAGCGCGGAAGCCGACCAGGCCGCCGGCCGCCAGGAGGTGTCGGCGTAGCGCTTCCAGACGTTGCCGATCGTGTCCTGCAGCATGAACCGGCCCACGCGGGTGCCGGCGTCGACGGCGGTCAGGATGAAGAGCGCCTCGAACATGATCGCGAAGTGGTACCAGAAGGCGGCCAGGCCGCCGCCGAACGCCTCGGTGAAGATCAGCGACATCCCGAATGCCAGGGTCGGGGCGCCACCGGTGCGGGAGATGATCGTCTCCTCCACGCTGGCCGCGGCAGCCTCGAGGTCGGCCGGGGTGATCGAGAAGCCGAGCCCGTTGACGAAGGCGGCCGCGGTCTCCGGGGTGCCGCCGGTCGCGCCGGCGGCGGCGTTCATCGAGAAGTAGATGCCCTGGTCGATGACCGAGGCTGCGATCAGGGCCGAGATCGCCACGAACGACTCCATCAGCATGCCGCCGTAGCCGATCATCCGGACCTGGCTCTCCTTGGCGACCATCTTCGGCGTGGTGCCGGAGGCGATCAGCGCGTGGAAGCCGGAGAGGGCGCCGCAGGCGATGGTGATGAAGACGAACGGGAACAGCTTGCCGGCGAAGACCGGACCCTCACCGGAGGTGGCGAAGTCGGTGACGGCCTCGTTCTGCAGCATCGGGGCCGCGAGGACCAGGCCGACGGCCAGCAGCACGATGACGCCCACCTTCATGAAGGTGGAGAGGTAGTCACGCGGGGTGAGCAGCATCCACACCGGGAGGATCGAGGCGATGAAGCCGTAGACGACCAGGCAGATCACCAGGGTCTCGTGGGAGAGGGTGAGGGCGTTGGCCAGGCCCATCTCCTCGACGTACCCACCACCGATGATCGCCAGCAGCAGCAGCGCGACGCCGATGACGGTCACCTCGCTGACGCGGCCGGGGCGCAGGTAGCGCAGGTAGAAGCCCATGAAGAGCGCGATCGGGATGGTGAGGCCGATCGAGAAGACACCCCACGGGGAGTCCGCGAGCGCGTTGACGACGACGAGCGCGAGCACCGCCAAGATGATGATCATGATCGCGAAGACGGCGATCAGCGCGGCCACGCCGGCGACGGTGCCGATCTCCTCACGCACCATCTGGCCGAGGCTCTTGCCGTCGCGGCGCATCGAGAAGAACAACACGACCATGTCCTGGACGGCACCGGCGAAGATGACGCCGACGATGATCCAGATCGTGCCCGGCAGGTAGCCCATCTGCGCGGCGAGCACCGGGCCGACCAGCGGGCCCGCGCCGGCGATCGCGGCGAAGTGGTGCCCGAAGAGCACGCGCCGGTCGGTGACGTCGAAGTCCTGCCCGTTCTCCAGCCGCTCGGCCGGGGTGGCCCGGGTGTCATCGACCTTCAACACCTTGTTGGCGATGAACTTCGAGTAGAACCGGTAGGCGATCGCGTACGAGGCCAGCGCGGCGAACAGGATCCACAGTGCCGAGATCTCCTCGCCCCGGGACAGGGCAAGCACGGCCCAGCAGACCGCGCCGACGACAGCGACGGCGGTCCAGATCACGATGGACTTCACATGGGGCCCGGACCGTGGGCCCGAGCTGGTGGGGTTGGCGGTCGACGTCGACATGGTCTCCCTCTGATTCAGCTTCAGCGCGGTACGGTCGTTGTGACCGCTGTCTCTCAGCCTAGTCTCAGGAAAGCGTCGTCCGTCGGCCGGAGGGGCTACTGCCCGGTACGCCCGTCGATGACCTCGCGCAGCAGGTCGGCGTGACCTGCGTGGCGGGCGTACTCCTCGACCATGTGGACCAGGATGTCGCGCACGGAGGAGGTCTCGCCGTCGCTGTTGTAAACCACGACATCACCCATCGACTCGTCGGTCTGGGTGTCGAGCCACGCGTCGGCCCGCGCGATCTGCTCCTTCCAGGCTGCGTACGCCTCATCCACGCAGGCCTGGGTCGGCTCGGCGCCGTCGAAGTCGATGTCGTGCGCATCGGCGCTCCAGTAGGGCCGCGGCTCGTCGAGCCGCTGCTGGAAGGCGCGCTGGAACCAGCCGTGCTCCACCTTCGCCATGTGCCTGACCAGCCCGAGCAGGCTCATCGTGCTCGGCGGCACACTTCGGCGGGCGAGCTGCTCCGGGGTCAGGTCCTGGCCCTTGAGCTCGAGGGTGAGCCGGTAGTGGCGCAGGTAGTCCCGATAGGTCGCCAGCTCGCCGACGGCCTGCTCGTCCTGGTGGCGCGGGTCCTCGCCCTCGGGGAGCCAGATGCCGTCGTATCCCACCTGCCGCTGATCACTGCTCATGGGCTCACCCTCGCGGAACGAGCGCCTTTCGGCCAGCGATTTCAGCCGGTGAAGCTGGGCGGCCGCTTCTCCAGGAACGCGTTGATGCCCTCGCGGCCCGAGGCTGAGCCACCGAGCGCGGAGATGGACTGCGCCTCGCGGCGCAGCGCGGACTCGGGGTTGGGGTCGGCGACGTCGCGGATCAGGTGCTTGGTGCGGGCGAGCGCCTCGGGGGAGCCGGAGAGCAGGGTCGCGACGACCTCGTCGACCGTGGTGGCGAGGTCGTCGGCAGGTACGACGCGGGCGACCAGCCCGGCCTCGAGCGCCTCGGTCGCGGAGAGCATGTCGCCCAGCAGGGTCAGCCGGAGCACCCGGTGCAGACCCAGGGTGTGCACGAGGAGCGAGCCGCCCCCGTCGACCGAGAGGCCGACCTTCGCATAGGCGAGACTGAACTTCGCCCGGTCGGCAGCGATGACGATGTCGGCGGCCGCGGCCAGTGGGAAACCGACCCCGGCGGCGGTGCCCTGGACGGCGCTGACCACGATCGCGTCGCAGCGGACCAGCTCGGTGATCATCCGGTTCGCGCCCTCGGCGAGCTCGAGGATGTAGGGGCCGAGATCGTCGGCGGCCGCGAACCCGGCCAGGTCGCCTCCGACCGAGAAGTACTTCCCCTCCGCGGCGAGCACGATCACCCGCGCCGAGTCCGCCTTCGCCCGCAGGATCGCCGCCAGCAGCTCCTCGCCGGCCGCGGGGGAGAACACGTTGCCCCGGTCGGCGTTGGTCATCGTGATGCGGGCGCAACCGTCGGCGTACTCGTAGCGAATCAGGCTCATGGCCCCGCATCCTGCCAGGTGCCCCCTCGGTGCGGGCGCGTTCGGTGGGTGCGGGAGGGTACGCGGATGCGTTTGTGGATCTCCCGCCTCAGCTCGCTCCTCCTGGCGCCGCTCTCGATGCTCGCCGGAGTCTTCCGGGCCGCGCCCGCACACGCCGACGGATCGGGTGTCCTCAAGGTCCTCGGCCCGCTCGCGTACGCGCACGCGCACAACGACTACGAGCACGAACGACCGCTCCTGGACGCCCTCGGCCACCGCTTCACCTCGGTCGAGGCCGACGTCTGGCTCGTCGACGACGAGCTCTTCCTCGGTCACTTCGACCCCGACCCGACCCGTACGCTGCGAGACCTCTATCTGGAGCCGCTCGCCGCACTGGTGACCGCCAACGACGGCTCGGTGCACCCGTCCTGGGACGGCACCTTCCAGCTGGTCGTCGACGTGAAGTCCGGCGGCGTGGAGGCCTGGCAGGTGCTCGAGCGGCAGCTCGCCGCGTACGACCCGGTGTTCAGCCTCTGCCGTGACGGATCGGTCCAGGTCGGACCGGTCACCGTGATCCTCTCCGGCCAACGCGACCGCCTGGCGATGGCCGCGGCGCCCCTGCGGCGCGCGTTCTACGACGCCACCTTCGACGACCTCGACAGCGACCTGCCCGCAGGTCTCGTCGGCATGGTCAGCGCCAGCTGGATCGACCACTTCACCTGGCGCGGCATCGGCCCCTTCCTGGCCCGGCGCCGCCTGCACGCCCTGGTCGCTCGCGCCCACGCCGCCGGCTGGCCCGTCCGCCTGTGGGGCGCCCCCGCCGTCGTCCGCCACAACCGTCGCCGCATCTGGCAGGTCCAGCTCGACGCCGGCGTCGACTGGATCAACACCGACCACCTCGACGAGCTCGCCCACTTCCTCGCCCGCCGCCGCCCGACCCGATTGCTTGCGCGGCTAGGGTCACGACGTGATCGAGGTGCGCCGGGTGGCGGTCGAGGAGACGTATCCGTTGCGGGCGAAGGTGTTGCGCAACGGCGGGCCGCCGGAGGCGGCGAGGCTGACGGGGGATGACCTCCCGGGAGTAGCGACGTACGCAGCGCACGACGCGGACGGGCAGCTGATCGGGTGCGTCGGGCTCTTCCCGGAAGCATGCCCTGACCTGGCCGAACACCCCGGGAAGGGGTGGCGGATCCGGGGGATGGCGACGGCGGACGGATGGCGCGGCAAGGGTGTCGGAGCCGAGGTGCTGCAGGCGGCGCTGGACCATGTCGTGGCCGAGGGCGGTGGGCTGGTCTGGTGCAACGCGCGTACGCCGGCGGTGCCGTTCTACGAGCGGGCCGGCTTCCAGGAGATCGGTGAGCCGTGGGACGACCCCGAGATCGGTCCGCACGTGCGGATGTGGCGCGCGGTGTAATCGGGTTCGCGCGGTGGGCGTCGGGCGGCGTACTCTCTTCCTTACAGGCGTTCGAGCCGTCATCAGCGGCGAGCCCCGGGAAGAAAGCCTCCAGGCAGATCGAAGGCAAGTAGAACCCGGCGGGAGTGGCCCGTCACAGCCGAAACGAAGTGGCCCAGGCATGGGTAAGCAGGGTGGTACCGCGGTCGCAAGATCGTCCCTGTGGTGACAACAACCCACTACCACCCAGCAGGAGATGCCGCCGATGGCCTATCCCAAGGTCAGTTCAGCCACTGTCCCGGCCAGCCCACGATTCCCGGAGATCGAGACGCAGATTCTCGATTACTGGAAGAAGGACGGGACGTTCCAGGCGAGCATCGACAACCGTGACGCCGGTGAGAACGGCGAGAACGAGTTCGTCTTCTACGACGGCCCGCCGTTCGCCAACGGCCTGCCGCACTACGGCCACCTGCTGACCGGCTACGTGAAGGACATCGTCCCGCGCTACCAGACGATGCGCGGCAAGCGCGTCGAGCGGCGCTTCGGGTGGGACACCCACGGCCTGCCCGCCGAGCTCGAGGCGATGCGCCAGCTCGGTCTCAAGACGACCGACGAGATCGTCGAGATGGGCATCGACAAGTTCAACGCGGCCAGCCGCGCCTCGGTGCTGAAGTACACCGGCGAGTGGCGCGACTACGTCACCCGCCAGGCGCGCTGGGTGGACTTCGACAACGACTACAAGACCCTGAACCCCGACTACATGGAGTCGGTGATCTGGGCGTTCAAGACGCTCTACGACAAGGGCCTGGTCTACGAGGGCTTCCGCGTCCTGCCCTACTGCTGGCAGGACGAGACCCCGCTGTCCAACCACGAGCTGCGGATGGACGACGACGTCTACAAGGACCGCCAGGACCCGGCGGTCACCGTCGGCTACCCGCTCGAGGCCACCGGTGAGGACGAGGTCCTCGACGGCGCCCACGTCCTGATCTGGACCACCACGCCCTGGACGCTGCCGTCCAACCTGGCCGTGATGGTCGGCTCCGAGATCGACTACGTCGTCGTCGAGGGGCCGGTCCCGGGCACCGACCAGGTGGCCAAGTACCTCCTCGCGGAGGCTCGGCTCGCGGCGTACAAGAAGGAGCTCTTCCCGGACGCGGACGAGGCGACGGTCCTGGGCCGCTACAAGGGCGCAGAGCTGCTCGGGCGCAGCTACACCCCGCCGTTCTCCTACTACGCCGGACGCGAGAACGCCTTCCGTGTGGTGGCGGCCGACGACGCGGTCACGACCACGGACGGCACCGGTGTCGTGCACACCGCCGGTGCGTTCGGTGAGGTCGACAAGGAGGTCACCGACCGGGAGAACATCGAGGCGGTGATGCCGGTCGGCAAGGACGGCAGGTTCACCGCGCCGGTCAACGAGTACGCCGGGATGCTCGTCTTCGACGCCAACCTGCAGATCATGGACCACCTCAAGGCGGTCACCCGCGGCGAGGCCGGGGGATCGGTGTCGCCGGGCACGATCCTGCTGCGCCGCGAGTCCTACAACCACTCCTACCCGCACTGCTGGCGCTGCCGCCAGCCGCTCATCTACAAAGGTGTGAGCAGCTGGTTCGTCGAGGTCACCAAGATCAAGGACCGGATGCTCGAGCTCAACCAGCAGATCCGCTGGGTGCCCGAGCACATCCAGGACGGCCAGTTCGGCAAGTGGCTGGAGAACGCCCGCGACTGGTCGATCACCCGCAACCGCTTCTGGGGCTCGCCGGTGCCGGTGTGGAAGTCGGACGACCCGGCCTACCCGCGCCTCGACGTCTACGGCTCCTTCGCCGAGCTCGAGCGTGACTTCGGCACCCTGCCGCAGGACGCCGAGGGCAACCCCGACCTGCACCGTCCCTACATCGACGACCTGGTCCGTCCCAACCCGGACGACCCGACCGGCAAGTCGATGATGCGCCGGGTCTCCGACGTACTCGACGTCTGGTTCGACTCGGGCTCGATGTCGTTCGCCCAGAACCATGTCCCGTTCGAGAACGAGGAGTGGTTCGAGCACCACTTCCCGGGCGACTTCATCGTCGAGTACATCGGCCAGACCCGCGGCTGGTTCTACACCCTTCACATCCTGGCGACCGCGCTCTTCGACCGCCCGGCGTTCTCGAGCTGCATCAGCCACGGGATCGTGCTGGGCTCGGACGGCCAGAAGATGTCCAAGTCGTTGCGCAACTACCCGGACGTCAACGAGGTCTTCGACCGCGACGGCGCCGACGCGATGCGCTGGTTCCTGATGTCCTCGCCGATCCTGCGCGGCGGCAACCTGGTCGTCACCGAGCAGGGCATCCGGGACTCCGTACGCCAGGTGATGATCCCGCTGTGGAACAGCTGGTACTTCTTCCAGCTCTACGCCAACGCGGCCGACCTGGAGACCACCGGCTCGACGGCGTCCACGGACCCGCTGGACCGCTACGTCCTGGCCAAGCTGCGCGACTACGTCGCCGAGATGACCTCCGCGATGGACGACTACTACGTCGCCGAGGCGTGCGAGGCGACGCAGCGGTTCATCGACGTGCTCACGAACTGGTACATCCGCCGGTCGCGGGAGCGGTTCTGGAACGAGGACAAGGCCGCCTTCGACACCCTCTACACGGTGCTGGAGACGGTGACCCGCCTGGTCGCGCCGCTGCTGCCGCTGACCGCCGAGGAGATCTGGCGCGGACTGACCGGTGGCCGCTCGGTGCACCTGGCCGACTACCCGGTCGTCTCCGATCTGCCTGCTGATGACGACCTGGTCGCCCGGATGGACGCCGTGCGCGCGGTCTGCTCCTCGACCTCCGCCCTGCGCAAGGCGCGCAAGCTCCGCAACCGCCTGCCGCTCGGTGGCCTGACCGTGGTCGGCGCCGACATCGCCGGCTTCGAGGAGATCGTCGCCGACGAGGTCAACGTCAAGTCCGTCCGGCTGCTCGCCGCCGACTCGGACGAGGCCGGCACCTACGGCATCGAGCAGAAGCTCGCCGTCAACGCCCGGGCAGCCGGTCCGCGCCTGGGCAAGGACGTCCAGAAGGCCATCAAGGGCTCGAAGTCCGGTGACTGGTCGGTCTCCGAGTCCGGTGAGGTCGTTGCCGGTGGCCTGGCACTGGTCGAGGGTGAATACACCCTGGAGACCGTCGCCGGCGCCGCCTCCGACGACATCGCCGTCACCATGTTGCCTGCCGGCTTCATCGTCCTGGACACGGTCGTCACCCCCGATCTCGCCGCCGAGGGCCTGGCCCGCGACCTGATCCGCGCGGTCCAGCAGGCCCGCAAGGACTCCGGCCTCAACGTCGAGGACCGCATCACCCTGTCGGTGACCGGCTCCTCGACGGTCCGCGAGGCCGCCACCACCCACGCCGACCTCATCGCCCGCGAGACCCTCGCCACGACGTACGACGTGGTCGACTCGCTCGAGGGCAACCCGGTCGACCTGGGCGACGGCGAGAAGGCGAGCATCGCGGTCGCCAAGGCCTGAGTCTGCTGATGCAACGTAGGAGGGCTGGAGCCCAGATGTGGCTCCAGCCCTCCTACGTTCAGTCAGATCGGGTTGGGTGTCGGTGGGCGCGGCTAGCGTCGTCGACGTGAGCGCAGTCGCCGACCTCGAGTGGTATTCGACCCTCCTGCAGATGCAGGCAGGGGTGGTCTCTCGTGCGCAGCTCACCGAGTGCGGCTGGACGAAGTCGGACATCAAGAGCGCCGTACGCCGCAACGAGGCGCGCCGTGTCCATCCGCGTGTCTACGTCACCCACACCGGTCCGCTCACCTTCGAACAGCGCGTCTGGGCGGCGATCCTCTACGCCGGTAGGTCGGCGGTCTGCGGGCCGACCCTCGCCGAGCCGCGCAAGCAGCGAGACGCTGATCCGATCCATGTCGCGATCGATCAGAGGCGTCGGGTCGACCCGCAGCCGGGGATCGTTCTGCACCGCATCGTCGATCTCGACAAGCACTCGTTCCCTGACGCCATGCCTCGGCTGCGGCTCGAGGACAACCTGCTGCTGATGGCCGGCGAGGCCACCGACGAGATCGATGTGATCGGTGTGATCGGCCGTGGGGTCGGACGGCGTGGTGTGAGTGTGGGCGAGGTGCGCATGGCGCTGAAGCGGTTTCCGAGGCTCCGTCGGCGCGCCTGGATCGCTGATCTGCTCGAGGATCTCGCCTTGGGGACCGACTCGGTCCTCGAGCACGGCTACCTCACCAGGGTCGAGCGCGCTCACGGACTCCCGATCGGCACACGTCAAGCGCTGAGACGCACCGAGGGAGGCAACCAATATCGCGACATCGACTACGAGGCCTATGGGTTGGTGGTGGAACTTGACGGGCGGGTCGGCCATGACTCGTGGGATGACCAGGGAAAGGATGCCGACCGAGATCTCGACGACCTGGCCCTGGTGGACCGTCTCACGGCGCGGCTCCGCTGGCGGCAGGTCTACGGAACCTCGTGTCGCACGGCGACGAGGATCGGCCGCATCCTGGCCAAGGGCGGTTGGCCAGGCGCCCCGGCGCCTTGCAGCGAGAATTGTGAGCTCGGAACGTAGGAGGGCTGGGGTCGAATACGGGCCCCAGCCCTCCTACGTCGAGGCTAGGGTTCAAGGGTGGAGGGGCCATCGCTTCGTGAGCTCGCCGTGCAGGCGCTGTCGTCGGTGGAGCATGGCTATGACCTGCTGGCGCCGAAGTTCGACGCGACGCCGTTCCGGACACCGGACTGGATGCTCGCCGCGACGATCACGGCGCTGCGGGAGCACGGGCCGTTCGAGCGGGGCCTCGATGTGTGCACCGGGACAGGGGCGGGGCTGGAGCTGCTCGCGGAGGCGACTGCGGAGGCGCCGACCGGGGTCGACTTCAGTGTAGGGATGCTCGAGCAGGCCAGGGCCGCTCACCCGGACGCCGACCTGGTGCGTGCGGATGCTCGCGCGCTGCCGTTCGAGGCTGCGTACGACCTGGTGGTGAGCTTCGGGGCGTTGGGGCACTTCCTGCTGGAGGAGCGGCCGCCGCTGTTCGACGGCATCTTCCGGGCGCTGCGGCCCGGCGGGGTGTTCGTGCTGCCGGTCAGCCGGGCGCCGGGACCGACTCACCCGGCCTACTGGCTGCTCACCGGCTTCGACCTGGTGATGCGGGTGCGCAACGCGGTGTGGCGGCCGAAGTTCGTCATGTACTACCGCACCCATCCCAGGCCGGCACTGTTCGCCGACCTGGCCGATGCCGGGTTCGTGGTCGAGACGACGCCGATGCCCGGGGTCGGCGAGCTGATCGTGGCGCGAAAAGTGGGGTAGTCCGGGAGCGAACTGCCCATATACCCGCGAGTAATAGGCAG
>NZ_JBHVGB010000129.1:0-17536 GCF_042801335.1 Nocardioides sp. NPDC057577
TTGTGGAGCTGAGAGTGGCCTATAGGTCACTCTCAGCTTCACAACCTGCATCGGCTACTCCAGCGCCGGGTCGAAGTCGTAGCCCGGCAGGCCGTCCAGGCTGGTCAGGTTCTTGGTGCGCCGGTAGTCGGCCGATCCGTCGATCCCCTTGCGCTCGAAGTACGGCCCGAGCAGCTCACGCTCGCCGACGTACGACATCAGCGGCACGGCGAAGCCACAGGAGTCGGAGACCCGCTCGATGTCCACGACGACGACCGCGCGGGCACCGGGAAGGTCCGTGAAGCGGCTGGCGAGCTCGGCGTACTCCTCCTCGTAGCGGGTCACGACCCGGCCGCGCCCGTGGAAGCGGACGATGTTCGGCGCCCCGTCGAAGGCACAGAACATCACGGTGATCCGGCCGTTCTCACGCAGGTGCGCGATCGTCTCGCTGCCGCTCCCGGTGCCGTCGAGCCACGCGAAGGTGAGCTCGTCGAGCATCCCGAAGGTGCCCGGGATGCCGCGCGGCGACAGGTTGACATGGCCCTCGCCGGAGAGCGGTGCGGTGGCTACGAAGAAGACGACCTGGCGATCGACGAACTCCCGCAGCCGACCCTCGACGCGGGCATGAACCTTTCCCATGCCCGGTTACTCGGGCACGCTGCGGTAGGCGCCGTCGGAGGCCGAGGTGGCCATCGAGGCGTAGGCCCGCAGGGCCGCGGAGACCTTACGGTCGCGGTTGGCCGGGGTGTAGGGCTTGTCCCGCTTCTCCTGGACGGCTCGGCGCTGGTCGAGGACGAGGTCGTCGACGTCGAGGGCGATCGAGCGGTTCGGGATGTCGATGGAGATCTGGTCGCCGTCCTCGATCAGGGCGATCAGGCCGCCGCCGGCCGCCTCCGGGGAGACGTGGCCGATCGAGAGGCCGCTGGTGCCGCCGGAGAAGCGGCCGTCGGTGATCAGCGCGCACTTCTGGCCCAGACCACGGCCCTTGAGGAACGAGGTCGGGTAGAGCATCTCCTGCATGCCCGGCCCACCCTTCGGGCCCTCGTAGCGGATCACCACGACGTGGCCGGCCTCGACCTTCTTGGCGAGGATGCCGTCGACCGCGTCGTCCTGGGACTCGAAGACGATGGCGGTGCCGGTGAAGGTCAGGCACTCGTCAGGAACTCCGGCGGTCTTCACGACACAGCCCTCGGGGGCGATGTTGCCCGACAGGATCGCCAGCCCGCCGTCTTCCGAGTAGGCGTGAGCGAAGTCGCGGATACAGCCCTCGGCGGCGTCGGTGTCCAGGCTGGCCCAGAGGTTCTCGGTGGAGAACGCCTCGGTCGTACGCACCCCACCCGGTGCGGCGAGGAAGAGGTCGAGCGCCTCCTGGCTGGGGTTCTCGGCGCGGATGTCCCAGCTGCCCAGCCACTCGTCCATGGTGTCGGAGTGGATGGTGTGGACGTCCTCGTTGAGCGCGCCACCGCGGCGCAGCTCGCCGAGCAGAGCGGGGATTCCGCCGGCGCGGTGGACGTCCTCCATGTGGTACTTCGGGCTGTTGGGGGCGACCTTGCTCAGGCACGGCACCCGACGCGAGATCGCGTCGATGTCGTGCACGTTGAAGTCGAGCTCGGCCTCGCGCGCGGCCGCGAGCAGGTGCAGCACGGTGTTGGTCGAGCCGCCCATGGCGACGTCGAGGGCGACCGCATTCTCGAAGGCGCTGCGGCTGGCGATGTTCCGTGGCAGGACGGACTCGTCGCCCTCCTCGTAATAGCGGCGGCACAGCTCCACGATGGTGCGGCCGGCCTCCTCGAAGAGCGCGCGGCGCTTGGCGTGGGTGGCCAGGGTCGACCCGTTGCCGGGCAGGCTGAGACCGATGGCCTCGGTGAGGCAGTTCATCGAGTTGGCGGTGAACATGCCGCTGCAGGAGCCGCAGGTCGGGCAGGCGGCACGCTCGATGACGTCGAGCTGCTCGTCACTGACCGCCTCGTTGACCGAGAGCACCATCGCGTCGACCAGGTCGAGCTTGTCATGCACGATCCCCTCGATGGCGGTCGTCTTGCCGGCCTCCATCGGGCCGCCGGAGACGAAGACGACGGGGATGTTGAGGCGCAGGCTGGCCAGCAGCATGCCGGGGGTGATCTTGTCGCAGTTGGAGATGCACACGATCGCGTCGGCGCGGTGCGCCTCGACCATGTATTCCACCGCGTCCGCGATCAGCTCGCGGCTCGGCAGCGAGTAGAGCATCCCGGCGTGGCCCATCGCGATGCCGTCGTCGACGGCGATCGTGTTGAACTCCTTGGCTACTCCCCCGGCCTCCTGGATCTTCTCGGCGACGATCTTGCCGAGGTCGCGGAGGTGGACGTGGCCGGGTACGAACTCGGTGAACGAGTTGGCGATCGCGATGATCGGCTTGCCGAAGTCGTCATCGGTCATGCCGGTCGCGCGCCAGAGTGCGCGAGCACCCGCCATGTTGCGGCCCGAGGTCGAGGTTGCGGAGCGAAGAGTGGGCATGCCAGAAGGCTAGACCCGTCGGCGTAGGTCTTTGCACACAGCGCCACGCGGTGGACGCGTCGGCGAGATCGAGACGGTCTTGGTCAGCGGAACGCCGGCGCCAGGCGGAGCGGGTGATCACCCCAACGGCCGAGGAACTCGGTACGCAGCGACTCTGCCCAGCTCACCAGCGGCTCAGGCCCAGGCAGCCCGGCTGCGAGCGCCAGACGCGCGAGAGTCAGCGTCCGCCGTCCGGGCACCCGGTCGTCGTCGACATTGTGAGCACCGTCCTCGGCAAGGGCGACCGGAAGGAACCAGCTCACCGACAGAACGCACCACAGCATCGTCGCCGCGTCCAGGTCGGCCTCGAAGGTCGGCGGCGGGCCGTCGACGCCGTACGTCGCGTCGAGGTACGCGCGGAGAGCGAGGCCGGAGATGCCATCCGGCACCTGCCATGCACACCAGCACGACGGCCATGGCACCTGGAGATAGGCGGCCTCCCAGGCGCGGTGCCGGATCTCGGCGTGCTCGAAGTCGAGCAGCAGAAGTCCGTCCGGGCCGTGCAGGTTGTTGTCTGGGCACGTGTCGCTGGGGGTCAGCGCCAGATCAGGTCCGGCACGCAGCAGGGTGAGTGCGCGATGTTTCCAGGACCTGCGGGGATTTCTAGCATCTACATGCTAGATTTGGCACATGAAGACGATCACGATGACCGAGCTGAACCAGCGGATCTCCGCGGTGACCCGAGCCGTCATCGAGGACGGCGAGTCGTTCAGGGTGACCAACAGGGGTCGCGCGGTGCTACGTCTCGTGCCCGAGGTCCAGGGCTCGGACAACCCGGTGGAGGCGCTGGTCAACGCCGGTCTGGCAACTCCTCCGAAACGACCACACAGGCGCCTCTCAGGCCGTGCCACCATCGCACTCTCCGGCGACCTCGATGACATCCTCGATGAGGTCAACAGTGACATCGATCTCTGAGCAGACGTGGTACCTGGACTCGTCCGTCGCGCTCCGCGCCCTGCTCGGACACAGCCAGGCCGCCGCGGACTGGTACGACGAGCGCTGCGACAACGGCGACGTCTTCATCTCCTCACGGCTGCTCCACCTCGAGATGACACGGGTGCTTCGCCGCGATCAGCTTCCCGTCTCGATCGTCGATGACTTCGTCGACGAGCTCACGTTGTTGACCGTTGACGACGTTCTCGTCGACGAGGCCAGAGCGATCGAACCCCACACCAAGTCATTGGACGCGATCCATCTGGCGTCGGCGCTGCGCGTCGGGACCGAGAACGTCACGGTCGCCACTCACGACAGCAACATGCGTAAGGTCGCCGAACTCCTCGGGTTCGAGGTCCATGACCCCGTGACCGACTGATCACACCTTCGCGGCCCTGACCACCATCACGTCGGGGATGTCGCGCAGGATCTCCTTCCAGGTCTCGCCGGCGTCGGCGGAGGCCCAGACGGAGCCGTTGCGGGCGCCGAAGTAGACACCGGCCACCTCGTGGTCGTCGGCGCACATCGCGTCGCGCATGACCCCGACGTAGAAGTGGTCGGGCAGACCCTTGTCGAGCGCCTCCCAGTGGTCACCGGCGTCACGCGAGCGCCACACGATCGGCTTGGCCTCCGGCGGGTAGCGGGACTCGCCGGCGCCGATCGGGAAGGTGAAGATCGTGTCGGGCTCCTGCGGGTGGACGACCACCGCGAAGCCGAAGTCGGTGGGCAGACCGTCGGCGATGGACTTCCAGGAGACGCCCTCGTCGTCGGAGCGGTAGACGCCGCCGTGGTTCTGCAGGTAGAGCCGCTCGGGGCGGGAGGCGTGACGGGCGACCTTGTGGACGCACTGGCCGAACTCGGGATACTGCTGCCCCTCGGGCAGGAAGACGGCGATGATGCCGTTGTTGCGCGCCTCCCAGGTCTCGCCACCGTCCGAGGTCTGGTAGACGCCGCCGGTCGAGATCGCCGCGGTCACCGAGTCAGGATCGGTCGGGTGCGGCAGGATCGTGTGGAACGCCTGCCCGCCGAACCCCTCGTTCCACTCGGTGCGGTGCGGGTGGTCCCACAGCCCGCGCACCAGCTCGAAGGACGCGCCGGCGTCGCGTGAGCGGAAGATCGCGCCGGGCTCGACGCCGGCCCAGATCGTGCCCTCCGGGAGCCCCGGCTGGAGCTGCCAGACCCGAGCCAGGCTCGCGTCGACGTCCTCGGGGAACGACATCGAGGTCTCGGTCCAGGTCTCGCCACCGTCGGCGGAGGCGCGCACCAGCGCACCCAGCCACAGCGAGGAGCATCCGGCAAGGACTCGCCCGGTCCCGGGCTCGATCATGGCGGAGTAGATCTCCTCCATGTCATGGTGCGGACCGGTGAAGTCCCAGTCCTGCCGGGCGTCGTCAGAGCGCCCTATCCACAGACCCTTCCGGGTCCCGACCAGCAGCTGCGTACCCATGCACTCCAGCATCCACCCGGTCGTCGTCTGTGGCCAGGAGATTTCGGCGACAGGACGTCGAGGGAAAACATCGTGCGTCGGCGATGCCGGGCGGGCCCGGGTTCTTCGGCCTGAGCTGCCCAGCCCCTAGCCTGAAGTCATGACCAGACCTGTTGCCTGGGAGACGTTCACCGCGATCCTCTTCGACCTGGACGGCGTGATCACGCCGACCGCGGTCGTGCACATGCGTGCCTGGGAGGAGATGTTCAACGCCTACCTGCAGGAGAAGACCCCGGGGGCGCCGGCCTACACCGACCAGGACTACTTCGCGCACGTCGACGGCAAGCCGCGCTACGACGGCGTCCGTGACTTCCTCGCCTCCCGCGACATCACGCTTCCCGAGGGCACCCCGGACGACGCGCCCGAGCTCGAGACCGTGTGTGGGCTCGGCAACCGGAAGAACAACGCCTTCAACCTGGTGCTCGAGCGCGACGGCGTGGAGGCCTACCCCGGCTCGGTGCGGTTCCTGGACCATCTGGCCACCCTCGACGTCCGGCTCGGCGTGGTGTCCTCGTCGGTCAACGCGCCGACCGTGCTGAAGGCGGCGGGGCTGCTGGACCGCTTCGAGACGGTCGTGTCGGGTGCCGTCGCAGATGAGCTGGGGCTGCCCGGCAAGCCTGCACCGGACACGTTTGTCTACGCCGGTAAGGTCCTCGGAGCCACCCCGAGCGAAGCCGTCGTCCTCGAGGACGCCGTCTCCGGGGTGCGCGCCGGCAAGGCAGGCGATTTCGGGCTGGTCGTCGGGGTGGATCGTGGCGCCGGCCACGACACCCTCACGGCCGCCGGCGCCGGTCTTGTCGTTTCCGATCTCGACGAACTCGTCCCTGCTCAAGGAGCACAGCAGTGAGAACCAACGTCGGCCCGAACCCCCTGGACCGGGCCCGTTACCCCATCGACCCGTGGCGGCTGGTGGAGACCAGCTACTCCCCCGACGACCTCGGTCTGACCGAGACGATCTTCAGCGTCGCCAACGGCTATCTCGGCATGCGCGGCACCCCCGAGGAGGGTCGCCCGACCTACGCGCACGGCACCTTCATCAACGGGTTCCACGAGACCTGGCCGATCCGCCATGCCGAGAACGCCTACGGCTTCGCCAAGACCGGCCAGACCATCGTCAACGCCCCCGACGCCAAGATCATGAAGATCTACGTCGACGACGAACCGCTGACCTTCGGCACCTCCGACCTGGAGGAGTACGAGCGGGTGCTCGACTTCCGCGAGGGTGTGCTGCGCCGACACCTGGTGTGGCGTACGCCCTCGGGCAAGCGGGTCGCGATCAAGTCGACCCGGATGGTGTCGATGACGCAGCGGCACCTCTCGATCCAGACCCTGGAGATCACGATGCTCAGCGGCGCGGCGCCGATCGTGATCTCCTCCCAGCTGCTCAACCGGCAGGACGGCAAGGACGAGTACCACGTGCCGTCGGCGGCGCTGGGCGAGGGCATGGACCCGCGCAAGGCCTCCGCCTTCGACACCCGGGTCCTGCTCCCGCAGATGTCGGTCGCCGACGAGGAGCAGATGACCCTCGGCTACCGGTGCGCCAACTCGGGGATGACGATCGCGGTCAGCGCCGCCCACCAGATCGACACGCCGGACCCGGTCGAGACCGTCGTCCGTGCCGAGGACGACCTGGCCAAGACGGTCTTCAGGGTCGACGCGACCGAGGGCAGCACGCTGCGGGTGCAGAAGACGGTCACGTACCACACCTCCCGCGGGGTGCCGGTGCGCGAGCTGGCAGATCGCTGCGGACGTACGCTCGACCGGGCGATCCGGCTGGGCGTCGGCCACTTCGAGCGCGACCAGCGCAACTGGTACGACGAGTTCTGGTCCGCCGCCGACGTCGAGATCTCCGCCACCGCAGACGACGACGCCGAGGACATCGCCGCGGCCCAACAGGCGATCCGGTTCAACCTGTTCTCGCTGGCCCAGGCGACGGCGCGCACCGACGGCCTCGGCGTCCCCGCGAAGGGCGTCACGGGCTCCGGCTACGAGGGGCACTACTTCTGGGACACGGAGTGCTACGTCGTCCCGTTCCTCTGCTACACCCAGCCCGAGGTCGCCCGCAACGTGATGCACGCCCGCTCGGTGATGCTTCCCGCGGCCAGGCAGCGGGCGCTGGAGATGGCCGCGAAGGGTGCGCTGTTCGCCTGGCGCACCATCAACGGGCAGGAGGCCTCGGCCTACTACGCCGCCGGCACCGCGCAGGTGCACATCGATGCCGACATCGCCTTCGCGCTGATGAAGTACGTCTACGCGACCGGTGACATCGGCTATCTCATCCGTGAGGGCGTCGACATCCTGGTCGAGACCTCGCGGATGTGGGCCGATCTCGGCTTCTGGCGCCACAACGGCGAGCCGTCCTTCCACATCCACGGGGTGACCGGGCCGGACGAGTACACCACGGTGGTCAACAACAACCTGTTCACCAACGTGATGGCCCGCTACAACCTGGAGAAGGCCGTCGAGACCATCGAGATGCTCCGGGCGGACTACCCGCGCGAGTATGCGCAGGTCATGGGCCGGCTCGACATCTCCCCCGACGAGGTCGACGAGTGGGGTCGCTGCGCCGCCGCGATGCACATCCCCTACGAGGAGGGGCTCGGCATCCACCCGCAGGACGACAACTTCCTCGACCGCGAGGTGTGGGACCTGCCCAACACCCCCGACGACGTACGTCCCCTGCTGCTGCACTACCACCCGCTGGTGATCTACCGGTTCCAGGTGCTCAAGCAGACCGACGTGGTGCTCGCCCTCTTCCAGCAGGGCAACCGGTTCACCCCCGAGGAGAAGCGGGCCGACTTCGAGTACTACGACCCGATCACCACCGGCGACTCGACGCTGTCGGCGGTCGTGCAGTCGATCGTGGCGGCCGAGGTGGGCTACCAGGACGACGCGCTGCGCTACTTCTACGACGCGCTCTACGTCGACCTCCACAACATGCACGGCAACACCGTCGACGGGATGCACATCGCCTCCACCGGGGGTGTGTGGGGCGGGCTCGCGTTCGGCTTCGGCGGGATGCGCGACTACGACGGCAAGCTCTCCTTCGACCCGCGCCTGCCGGTGGAGTGGGGCTCGCTGGTCTTCCGGGTGCAGTGGCACTCGACCCGGATGCAGGTCGCCGTCACCCGGGACCAGATCGTGTTCACCGTCGTGGACACCCCGGGCGAGGAGTTCGACATCCCGATCAGCGTTCGCGGGGAGGAGTTCGTGGTCTCGAAGGGATCGCCGGTCATCGTGCCGCTCGCCGACCAGGGACCGCGGATCGGCGCCCACATCGACGAGGAGCCGCACCGCGGCATCCGCCCCGACGGATCGCGGATCACCGCCACCGTGCCCCCGCCGATCCCGCCGGAGATCTACGAGCAGGACCACACCGAGCACGCCACGATCCCGAACGACTCCGTGCGCGGGTCCGAGCGGCTCGCGGAGGAGGCCAACAAGGCCACCAACCTGTCCAACGTCTCGCAGGCGGACTCGGCGCAGTAGCGGGTCTTTACGTCGTTCTAGACTGACCGGGTGGTCATAGCTTCCTCTTTCCGGGCGAGGCTGGCCCACCCGGTCGTTCTGGTTCTGATCGGGATCGCGTCGGTGCAGGTCGGCGCGACCTTCGCGAAGTCGCTCTTCGACGAGGTCACCCCGACGGCCATGGTGTGGCTGCGGCTGACGCTGTCCGCGCTGATCCTGCTGGCGATCACCCGGCCCAGGGTTCGCGGTCTCTCGCGCCGCGACTGGCTGGTCGTGGTCGCCTTCGGGGCCTCGCTCGGACTGATGAACTGGGCCATCTACCAGTCCTTCGCCCGGCTCCCGATCGGGATCGCGGTCACCATTGAATTCATCGGTCCGCTCACGATCGCGCTGGTCACCTCGCGTCGGGCCCGCGACCTGGTCTGGGTCGCGCTGGCCGCGGCGGGGGTCGTGCTACTCGGCCTCGAGCCCGGCCGGATCTCGGTCGTGGGCGTGCTCTTCGCGCTGTTCGCGGGGGCCTGCTGGGCTGCGTACATCGTGCTGTCGAAGGCGACCGGTGCCCGCTGGGAGGGGCTCGACGGGCTCGCCCTGGCCTCCACCGTCGCGGCGGTGGCACTGACACCTGCGGCGATGGCGTACGCGGACGGGCTCGGCTCTCCGCACGTGTGGCTGGTCGGGCTGATCGTGGGCCTGATGTCGTCGGTGATCCCCTACTCCCTCGATCTCGTCGCCCTGCGTTCGATCAAGTCGGGGCTCTACGCGATCCTGATGTCGCTGGAGCCGGCCGCCGGCGCTCTGGCCGCGATCCTGATCCTCCACGAGGGGCTCTCGGTCCTGCAGTGGCTGGCGATCGCCTGCGTCGTGGTGGCCTCCGCGGGAGCGACCCGCACCGGGAAGCCCGAGCATCACGTGCCGGCGGAGTCGACCCCGGTGTAGTGGGGCGTTTCACACAAGCGACATCGGAACGTCACTGACTCCGAACGTCGGGGTCACTACAGTTTGGTGACAACTCCCCCTCCGCCGCCCGGTCCGCCGCCTGTCCTTGGAGTTGCTCCGTTGTCGACCATCACCGCACCCGTACACACCCCTGCCGTCGCCCAGGTGGCCGCCCTCCTCGCCGCACGCACCGCGGGGCGAATGGTCGGCCCGTTCGTACGACCGATCCAGCTGCTGCTCGCCTGGCCGGTGACCTCCCAGCTCGCCGCCCGGCACAACGCCAAGGCCGCCGAGGAGGCCATCCTGCTGCGGCGTGCCGAGCGTGAGGACGTACAGAACTATCTCCAGCTGCTCGCTTCGGAGAGAATGTCCGCATGAATCTACCGCGGGCGATGGCCGAATCGACGGTCGCGTTCCGTGACGTGCTCTCCGACGACGGCACCTTGATCCGTGCCTGGACCAACGACCCCGAGGGCGTGATCGAGGGGCCGACGGTGCTGCTGTGCAACGGCCTCGGCACCAGCCCGTGGAACTGGCCGGCGCTGCTGCACACCTCGTGCGGCGTACGCGTCGTCTCCTGGCAACACCGTGGCACCTCCGGTTCGGCGCGGCCGAAGGACCCGGAGCAGACCACCTCGAGGCACTTCGCCGAGGACGCGCTGTCGGTGATGGACGCCTTCGCGCTCTCCCGGCCGGTCGTGATGGGCTGGTCGATCGGGGTCAACACCGCTTTCGAGCTGGCCGCGGACCATCCCGAGCGGGTCTCCGGCGTCTTCGGTGTCGCCGGGGTGCCCGGGGACACGTTCAAGTCGATGCTGGGACCGCTGCGGCTGCCCGCCCCTGCGGCCGCGATCGTGACCCGCACGGCCTCGAGGGTGCTGCGTCGCACCGGCTCCCTGATCACTCCCCTGGCTGCACGCCTGGACCTCGGTCCGCGGGCGATCGAGGTGTTCTCCAAGGCCGGCCTGATCGGCAAGGTCCCGGATCCCGAGCTCGCCGCGGCGGCGCTGGCCGAGTTCCTGACCACCCCGGTCGAGTGGTACTTCCACCTCGCGCTGCGCACCTCGCAGCGCCGTTCGGTCTCGCTGCGCCGGATCAAGGTGCCGGTCGTGCTGGTCGCGGGCACCCGCGACCTGATCGCAGGGTCGCGCCACATGTCGCGGGTCGCCGCCGGGGTCAAGAACGGCACCTACGTCGAGCTCGAGGGCACCCACTTCGTACAGATGGAGCAGCCCGACCGGGTCCACCAGCTGCTGCTCGCCTTTCTCGCACGGGTCGCCGAGCACCAGCGCGTCTGACCTACCCGGTGGTCGAGCCTGTCGAGCGGACGACCCCGGTGACCGTGGCCCGACGGGCGACGCGGCGCAGGGTGGCGAGCACGGCGGGCCCGAGCAGGGCGATGGCGACCGCGGTGGTGATCGCGCGCACGGTGTCCCAGCTGCTGGTCGAGGTCACCAGGGTGTAGCGCAGGAAGGTCGCCAGGTTCTCGCTGAACTCTGCACCCGGCTCGTAGGAGAGGTTGCCGCTCGCGCCGGGCACCGTGACGCCGGTGAGCAGCGGCCAGCCCTGCAGGTTGAGGAGGAGCCCGTAGGCGTAGGAGGCGAAGACCCCGTACGCCGCCAGCAACCCGATCTCCCGGCGGCCGCTCGCCCGCGGCAGGAGCCCGGCCCCCATCGCCACCCAGGCGGCGCCGATCATCTGGTAGGGCAGCCACGGTCCGACGCCGGCGGTCACGAGCGCGGCGACAAACAGGCTGGTGCAGCCGAGGACGAACCCGAAGGCCGGACCGAAGACCCGGCCGCCGAGGATGAGCATGAAGAAGACCAGCTCCACCCCACCGGTGCCGGCGGAGATGGCGCGCAGGACGGCCTCGATCGCGCTGAGCACGCCGAGGACCGCGATCATCCGGGTGTCGATCCCGCCCGTGGAGAGCTCGCTCAGCAGCACCACCAGCATCAGCGGCAGCAGCGCCAGGAAGATGAACGGCGGCTGCACCCGGTCGTAGCCGTGGAGCAGCAGCGGCCACCCGAACATCATCAGCCCGGCGACGGAGATGATCGCGAGCAGGACCGCCGTGCGGGGCGAGAACCTGATCATCCCTCGCCCACCGCCTCGACGATCTCGCGTACGGTCAGCCGGCCCGGGCCGAAGACCTTGCTCACCTGCGGCGCGAACGCGGGCGACTCGGCCGTGACGGTGCGTACGTCACCGGCGGAGACCACCTCGCCGTCGGCGAGCACCACCACGTCGTCAGCGGCCTCGGCGACGAACTCGACGTCGTGGGTCGCCACCAGGACCGTCTTTCCGGCTCCGGTGAGGTCGCGAAGGATCTCCGAGAGGGCCTGCTTGGCGGTGTAGTCGAGGCCGCGGGTGGGCTCGTCGAGGAGCACGACCGGCGGGTCGGCGCTGAGGATCAGCGACAGTGCCAGCGCCAGGCGCTGACCCTCGGAGAGGTCGCGCGGGTGCTGGTCGTCGGGGATGCCCGGGACGAGGCTGTCCAGGATCTCCCGGGTCCGTGGGCCACCGGCGTCGCACTCCTCGGCCACCGTCTCCAGGTAGAGCAGATCGGCCGCGGTCTGCGGCAGCAGCCCGACGAGGGCGCGCCGCCGTTCCGGGTCGAGGGCCGCCGGATCCTTGCCGGCCACGGCGACCGACCCGGCCAGCCGTTTCTGGGTCCCCTGCAGCGTCCACAGCAGCGTCGACTTGCCCGACCCGTTGCGTCCCATCAGCGCCGTCACCCGCCCCGCGGGCAGCTCGATCGAGACGTCGTGCAGGACCGGCCTACGTCCTCGGGTGACGGTGAGTGCGCTGGTCGAGCCGCCGGAGCCGCTGGGCGGTGGGGGCGTGTCGAGTCCGACACGGTCAGCAAGCGCCACACCTCTCGCCTTCCGCTTGGCGTCCCGCACGGTCAGCGGCAGCGGCGACCAGCCGAGCTCGCGGCCGAGCTCGACGAGCGGCGGCACGATGGGCGAGGTCTCCAGGATCTCGGCAGGGTCGCCGACGGCGACGGAGCCGTCGCCGACGAGGAGTGCGATGCGGTCGGCGAAGGGTACGACCCGCTCGAGGCGGTGCTCGGCGAGCACGACGGAGGTGCCAAGGTCGTGCACCAGCCGGGTGATGGTGGCGAGCACGTCCTCGGCGGCGGTGGGGTCGAGGGCGGAGGTCGGCTCGTCGAGCACGACGACGCGCGGGTGGGTGGTGAGCACCGAGCCGATCGCGACGCGCTGCTGCTGCCCTCCCGAGAGCTCCCGCAGCGACCGCTGCCGGAGCTCGGCGATGCCGAGCAGGTCGAGGGTCTCCTCCACCCGGCGCCGCATGGTCGCCGGCGCGAGGCCGAGCTGCTCCATCCCGTAGGCGAGCTCCTCCTCGACCGTGTCGGTGACGAACCCGGCCACCGGGTCCTGGCCGACGTAGCCGATGATCCCGGCGCGCTCGCGCGGCGGGCTGTGGACGATCGAGGCCCCGTCCAGCCGGACGTCACCGTCGAGCACGCCACCGGAGAAGCGCGGCACCAGGCCGGCGAGCACACCGAGCAGCGTCGACTTCCCCGAGCCGGTCGGACCGGAGACGAGCAGCAGCTCGCCCTCCTCGATGGTGAGGTCGACGTCCTTGAGCACGTGCTCGGAGGAGTCCGGCGGGGTGAACGTGATGCCTCGCAGGTCGATCATGCGACTGCCTCCTCGTGAACGCGCGACGATGCCGGTGGCGGGGCGGCGACGGCCGGGACCAGCCCGACGAGCACACCCAGCATGGCGCTCAGCGTGACGGGCGGCACGGTACTCACTCCTGGAAAGGCGACCGGGACCTGATCACGGGCGATCCACCAGCCCACGGCGCCGACCACGATCCCGCTCGCTGCCACCACGACCTCCGGCCAGCGCCATCGGTCGGGCCGGTAGACGGTCCGCGTCACCCGGCGGCCCGCGAGCGCCAGCCCTGCGGCCGCGGTGCCGACGCCCAGGCTCAGCATGGTGACGGCCAGCCACCCGGGCGTGGTGCCGTCCAGCACCGCGTAGACACCGGCGCAGAGCCCGACGAGCGAGACGAGCATGAGCACCGAGGTGATCCGCCGGGTGGCGACCGGGACGCCGGCCGTACGCCCGTAGCCGCGCGTGTCCATCCCCGCCGCCAGCGCCATCGACCGCTCCAGGGCGTCCTCGAGCACCGGCACCAGGAAGCGCCGCAGCCGCTTGACCTTCCCGGTCGCACCGGCACGCAGCCGTTGCGCGGCACGCACCCGCTGCACCGACTCGGCCAGCTGCGGCAGCACCGTCACGGCGACCACGACAGCGGTGCCGACCTCGTAGAGCGCCGGCGGAAGCGAGCGCAGCAGCCGCTTCGGGTTCGCCAGCGCGTTGGCCGCGCCGACGCAGATCACGATGACACCCAGCCGCATCCCGTCGTAGAGCCCGGCCAGCAGCGCTTCCCGGGTGAGCGGCCCGAGCAGCCGGATCCCCAGCACCCACTCCGGGAGGGGGATCTCGGGAAAGTCGATGAGCACGTGACCCGGCACGGCGCCGAGAAGCACCCGGAAGAGCACCCGGGTCACGACGATGAACACCGCGAGGCCGACGTAGAGCCGGAACGCCTTCGCCCACGGCTGCTCACCGCGGCGCGCGGCGACCACGACCGACACGACCCCCACCACGAGCAGGAGCAGCAACGGATTGGTGGTGAAGGAGGCGTACGCAGCCATGCCGATCGCCCACACCCACCAGGCGACGGGGTGCAGATCACGGGGCAGGCGCGCGACCGCAGCCTCACGGAAGAGGTCGCTCATCGTCGTCGCCACCACACGACTCCGGCGACGGTGAAGAGCGCGAGGATCCCCGCGGGCGCGATCCAGGCGGGCAGATGCTCGGCCTCGGAGGCCGAATCTGTCGATTCCTCCGGAAATAACTCCGGCGACGGGCTTGAGGGCGCCCCCACAGCATCCCCAAGATCCGTCGCCGGAGCGGTAACGACATCGTCGTCTATCCACGTGAACGCAACACCCTGCCCGGAGGTCACGCTGATTTCGGTAACATTTCTGGAGGCGTAGCTCCAGGCCCCCGATTCGTCGGTGATCCACAGCGACCAGTACGCGTCGGCAGGCGGCATCTGGGCGCAACCGGCGGTTTTCGGTCGCTCATCGACGCGACATACGACGCTGGGCATCGAGGTCACATAGGTGAGCGGATGTCCGGCCTTCTCGAAGAGGTCGGCGCCGGTGTCGCCCTCCTCGGGCTGGACACAGGTCACCTCGGGGCCGCCGCCCAGCGCGTTGGGCTCGACGACGACGGTGACGCCGTCGCACCCCTCGGCGACAGCGACAGCGACAGCGACAGCGGCAGCGGATGCGGAGACGGGCGTGAGGACGGGTGCGGTGGCCCCGGCAAGGATCGCCAGGGCCACCAACGAGGACCGCAGGATCAGCACGAGCTCTTCGCGGTCGCGTCCTTGGGCAGGAAGACCAGCGACGGCAGCGCCTGGGCGGCCGCGAGGCGATACATCCCCTCGGACTCCTTGGTCAGCCCCTTGGTGTTGCCCTCGGTCAGCGCGGCATCGTCGTAGGCCACCGCGCCGGCGTCGTCGCCGCAGGTCACGACGTGGTCGGCGACCCAGGTCGCCGCCTTCTCCGCGGCCTCGGTCTCACCGGCGCGCCCGAACGCCCACCCGGCCAGGCCGGTGGTGTTGGAGTTGGCGACGTTGCCGGTGGCGGCCTTGAACGAGCCGTCCTTCGCCTGGGTCTCCTTGAGCCACTCCACGCCTGACTCGACGGCCTTCTCCGCCTCGGGGGAGGCCACACCGGACAGGGCGATCAGCGCGAACGCGGTGGCATCGGCGTCCGGGACGGCCTTCGGGTCGGCGTCGCAGGTCTGGTCGGCGGCGGTGGGGTCGGCAGCGAAAGTGACCCGGAACCACCCCTCCTCGCACTGCTGCCCGGCCAGGAACCCCGTCGCGGCCGCGGCCTTCTTGCTCTCGGCGTTGTTCAGCGCCCACACGGCGTACGACTGTCCGATGGTGTTGGAGTAGTCGGCCGCCTCCTTGTTCTTGGGGTCGAGCTCGTCGGCGATGCGGCCGTTGGCGGCGACGGTGCCCTCGAGCTGCTTCAGCAGACCGGGGTCGGTGGCGTCCACGTTCTGCTGGAGGACCAGCGCCTTCGCGGTGGCCCCGGCCGAGGTGACGGTGCCGAACCCGGGCGAGGTGTAGGCCTTCTTGTTCGCCATCACGGCCGAGGCGATCGTGGAGAGCTCCTCGTCGTAGCCGCCGACCTCTGCCAGCGCGATCCCGATGTCGGCGCTGAGCCCGAAGTCGTCGGTGCCGTACTGCGCGTTGTGGGCAACACCCTCCGGCGCCTGGGCCACGAGCCAGTCGGCCACCGAGGTCGACACCTTGGCGTCGTAGGCGGACTTCTCCCCCTCCTCGATGGCTTTCTCGCCACAGCCGGCGAGCGAGGTGAGGGCGAGGGCGGCGGCGATGCCACCGAGGACGGTCTTCTTCATGGTTCCTTCCGCGCTGTTCGTCGGGAAGGCCCAGGGCCGACCCGCTGCTTTCCACGACAGCGTCAGGTCAGTACGCGTCCGTCGGCAGGTGCTCCGGCTCGCCCAGCACACTCGGTGCTCGGGCCTACGGTTGCGGGTCAGCGCCGGGATTCGACCGGCTTCCCCCACCACGGCGTGTGTTGATTGAGTGGCAACATCTTATGCCTGGCAGGGGCCGCTTGCGGGATCGCCGATGAGCAGTCACTCTGTCCCCATGCGCCACAGGATTCTCGGCCTTGTCGCAGCGTCGATCTCGGCCACCCTTCTCGCTGTCCCCGTATCCCCGAGCGCTGGTGCGGCACCGGCGCGGACATCGGTCACGTACGCCGATCTGGTCGCCATGTTCGGCGAGAAGGTCGGCGACCGACGGACCGTCGAGACCGGTCTTCCGAGCCTCAACCGCGCCATGGCCGACGCCGACATCACCACCGCCTACCGCCAGGCCGCCTATCTGACCACCCTCGCCAACGAGAGCTCCTTCCACCACGACGCCAAGGGCCCCCACGACAAGCGGAAGTACGCCGGCCGCGGCTACATCCAGCTGACCGGCGAGGCCAACTACTCCGATGCCGGCACCTACTTCGACATCGACCTGCGCCGCCGCCCCGAGCTCGCCCGGTCGCTGGACTACAGCGCGCCGATCTCGCGGTGGTACTGGACCGTCGCCCGTGACATCAACCCGCTAGCCGACGCTCTCGACATGGGCGCGGTCAACGCGGCGATCGGCTACCCGCGCAACAAGGAGGAGGACACCGAGCGCTGCCGCGAATTCAAGGCCGCGCTGAAGCACCTCAACGGGTCGGTGCCCAAGGGCATCAGATGCGCCCGCCCCGCCTCCGTCGCGGAGACCCGCTAGACATACGTCACTTCTTGGTGCGCTTGTCGCTGACCGCGATCGCCGAGGTGCCCTCGTCCTTGAGCTCGAAGAGGTCGATCGCCTTGATCAGCTTGGTCCAGGTGGCGTATCCGTAGTTGCGCGGGTCCTCGGAGGACTGGTTGCGGATGCGTGAGACGACCGTTCCGACCAGGGCCCAGCCGTCGTCGTCGGCGGCCGCGGCGATGGAGTTGCGCAGCAGCTGGATCAGCCGGGCGTTGCGCTTCAGCAGCTGCCCCGAGGTCGCCGAGGACGGCTTGCGGGCAGGCGTGGCGCCGGCCTCGGCGTCGGCGTCGGTCTCCTCCTCGGAGCCGCCGAGCTTCTCCACCACGGTGAACCGGGTGCAGGCGCTCTTGAACGGCGCCGGCGTCTTCTCCCTGCCGTAGCCGTAGACCGCGCGCCCCTTCTCCCGCAGGTAGTGCACCAGCGGCGTGAAGTCGGAGTCGGAGGAGACCAGCGCGAACGCGTCCGGGATCGCCGCGTGCAGCAGCTCGACGGCGTCGATCGCGAGCGCCATGTCGGAGGCGTTCTTGTGCGCGGTCAGGTCGAACTGCTGCATCGGCCTGATCGCGGCATCGTGCAGCTCCTCGATCCAGCCCTTGAGCTCGGACTTGGTCCAGTTGCCGTAGGCCCGCCGGATCGTCACCTCGCCGTACTCGGCCAGGTCGTTCAGGATCGCGTCGATCTTGGACGCGGGGGCATTGTCGGCGTCGATCAGCAGGGCGATGCGGAAGGGCTCGGTCACGCGGACAGTCTGGCAGGTCGGGTTGTGAAGCTGAGAGTGACCTATAGGTCACTCTCAGC